>NZ_CP132384.1:1800000-2083947 GCF_030758775.1 Bifidobacterium asteroides | reverse complement strand
CAGTGTGCTCCTCTCTTCTCGACGACGGATTTCCCGTGTTTCCTGCTTCTCTCAAAGTCGACAGTAGCCCATTGTTACACCGACTTTGCGTGGTTATCCACAGGATAGCGTGTTGTGTCTGCGCTGAATGTGAATAACAGTGATGTAATTTGTGGATAAGTGAGGAGGCGCTTTCTCGCACCATGACAGGGTTTGTGCAGGATACGAGGCGGTCCTTGTCATCTGAGGGGCGGATGTCTGTTTGACTCCGTCCCGGCTCCTGTGTACCGTGATATAGCTTGACTCATAACGAGCCGTACTCGAGTATGTCTACACACGGGAGCAACGAATTATGAAGAGGACATTCCAGCCCAATAACCGCCGTCGTCACATGAAGCACGGGTTCCGCGCTCGCATGCGCACCCGCTCTGGCCGCGCTCTGATCAATCGTCGCCGGGCCAAGGGCCGTCGGACGCTCTCCGCCTGAATCGGATTTCGATCCTTTCGCAAAAGGTGGAACGGCTGAGGAGCCACCGGGAGTTCACGGCGGTGCTCAGGCGACACCATCGGGTCAGCAGCCGGGATCTGGTCATTCATTATTCGATCCCTGGATCTGACCAGACGGTGACCCCGCTGCCGGTGGCATCGGTTGCGCACGAAGGGCGGCATGACATCCTGCCTGCGGGCAGACGCCGCATGGGGCTCGCTGTATCCAAAAATGTAGGCAAGGCCGTGACTAGGAACAAGGTCAAGCGCAGATTCAGGCAACTTGCCGGATCCAAGGAGGGCCTGCTGCCATCCTCCTGTGATCTGGTCATGCGCGCCAAGCCCAGCGCTGCCAGAGCCACCTATGAGCAGCTGGAGGAGCAAGTGGACAGGCTCTTCCGTGACCTTATGCGCAAGACTGGCAAGATTGCCGGCGGCTCTGAAGGGCGAATGCAATCAGGTTTGCAGCTCGTCGGTTCCAAGCGTCAACCGGCTCAACGGCTGGAAGCCAATGAAGGATGCAGGGCATGAGCGGCCTGGCCTCCCGGACTCTGCAGGGTGTAGTCCGCTGGTATCAGCGCCATATCTCACCTCTCTCGCCGCCGCGGTGCCGTTACTACCCGACCTGCTCCCAGTACGCTCTGACCGCTCTGAGGCGGTTCGGGGCCTTGCGTGGAACCATCCTGGCCGTTCTGCGGCTATTGCGCTGCACGCCTTTCAACAACGGCGGGATCGATGACGTGCCCCAGAGGTTTTCCATCTTCTATCGGTTCCCGTGGTCCAAGGCCCATGAGGAGGCCCGGCTGACCCCCATGGCCCCAGACAAGGAGACGGCCTGACAATGTTCCAGAACAACGACACTTTCACTTTCGATACGGGCATATACGGCTTCTTCTATAAGATCCTCTACCCTATCGAGTGGCTCATGACCTACATCATGACCTACTGCCACAAGTTCCTGACCCTGATCGGGCTCCATAAGGGTCCCGGGGTGGCCTGGGCGCTCTCGGTAGTGATGCTGGTGCTGGTCGTCAACCTCTGCGTGCTGCCGCTCTTCATCAAGCAGCTGCGATCCATGCAAAAGATGCAGGCCCTGCAGCCCAAGCTGATGAAGATCCAGAACAAGTACCGTAACAAGAAGGATCCAGCCAGCCGAGAGGCCATGAGCCGGGAGACCATGAAGGTCTACCAGGATAACCATGCCAACCCCATGAGTTCCTGTCTGCCCGCGCTGGTCCAGGGCCCGGTCTTCATGACCATGTTCTACGTGCTTTCGGCTGTGCCCTTCATCGCCCGGGGCAAGCGGGCGCCCCTTGGAGCCTTCAACCGACAGGTGGCGCGAGAATTCGAGGAGACCACCTTCTTCGGGCTGCGGATTTCGGACAACTTCATGTCCGCCCAGGGTGCGGGCCGCATAGTCATAGTGGTCTTCATCGTGCTCATGTGCCTGGCCATGTTCTACTCGCAGTTCCACAACGTCCGGCGGAACATGCCCAGGTCGGCCATGCAGGGACAGCAGTACAAGATGCAGCAGATGATGGCCTTCATCTTCCCGGTCATGTACATCTTCTCAGGCATCTACTTCCCCTTCGCCGTGCTGATTTACTGGCTGACCAACAACCTTTGGAATCTGGGCCGAACCCTCTTCCAGGTCCGCCATATGCCTACGCCGGGCTCGCCGGCCGCAGAGAGTAAGGAGGAGCGGGATCACCGCCGTGAGAACGCTCGTCGCAAGCGCCAGGGGCTGCCCTCTTTGGAGGAGGAGCAGCTGATGGAGGCCAAGCGGTTGGAGGAGGAAGCCCGCAACAACAAGAACGTCTCCCACCAGCGTTCTCAGCCCCACCGCAAGCGTCGCGGTCGTTGATGCAGCTACTGCAGTGGTGGCCGGTGCGGTGACCAAGCTTTCGGTCGGGCGGATACTGGAGTAGTCTGCAATCATCACGTCCGTGTATCCTCAATACTGGACACTCGATTGGTGACCAGGAATCCAGTGGACCTGAGGTTATGAATCGGATGTAAACGCGTGTAAGGAGAGCATAGATGTCTCAGTCTCTGGATCAGGGAAAGACCATCGAGCAACTCAATGAGGAGGCGGATGTCGCCGCCGACTATCTGGAGGGGTTGCTGGACATCGTCGACTACGAGGGCGATATCGAGATGGGGGTGCGCAACCACCGTCCGACCGTGCAGATTGTGGCTGACGACGACACGGATATCAAGCATCTGATCGGCAAGGATGGCGAGGTGGTGGATGCCCTGCAACAGCTGACGCGGCTGGCCGTGCAGCAGAAGATAGGGGAGCGCTCCCATCTGATCGTGGATGTGGACGGCTTCCTGCGGCGCAAGCGCGAGCATCTTCGCGAGCAGGCCCTGGATGTGATCGACGAGGTCCGTGAGACCGGCGATCCCGTCAATATGAAGCCCATGAACTCCTTCGAGCGCAAAATCGTCCATGACATGGTCCGAGAGGAGGGGCTGAAGTCACGCTCCCACGGTGAGGAGCCCCACCGGTACGTCACCGTCTACCTGAAGGCCAAGAGCGAAGACGAGGACCTGCCTGACGATGTTGAGGACGAACCAGTCGGGTATGATGCCCCGCTGGACTCGGATGAAACCGACCAGACCGATGATTCGGCTGACTACGCGGCTGATGACGATCCTGCTGGCGCGGACAGAGAGTGATTGCAGAACCAAGTAGGGCTGTGCGCCGATGAAGTATTGGTGACGTCAGCCTTGTTTGAATTGTTTCATTGTTTGCTGCAGACAGACTGTCTAAGTTTGCTGTGCTATCGGCCAGGGTTGTGCCATCTGTCAGATGTATTGCCTTGTCTGGCTCATGATGATGCTGAGTTTGCCATGCTGCTTAATTCGGAATGATCTTGATTGGTCATCCCCTATAGGAGGCCGCCTCCTATGCTGGTTCCGTTAGGATACTGATGTGTGACTTCGACGCTCTTCTGTGGTTGAAAATCTATGTTGGTAACTGCCCTCGGTATCCAGCGGTTTCCGATTCTGACAGGGTGGAATCCTCTGGATGCAAGATGCAAGACATATGACGCTGTCGGGGTCTGTGGCTGTGATTGACTGCGCTTCGAATGTGAATGTGAGGAGTTGAAATGGCTGTTGTGGATGATGAACTGAACGATAGTCCCCTCTTGAGGCAGGTGCTCGGCGATGCTTTGGCACCCATGCAGCGTTTTCACGACAAGCTCTTAGGTGAGGGTGTGGAGAGGGGCATCATCGGCCCTCGCGATGAAGACATTATTTGGGAACGGCACATACTCAATTCAGCTGCCATTGTGCCTTTTGTGCGAGAACGATTGACTACTGATGGTCAGACAGCAACGGTGGCAGATATAGGTTCTGGTGGGGGCTTTCCGGGCATTGTGCTAGCTGCGTGTCTTCCGCAGTGCAGTGTTGTGCTTGTCGAGCCAATGGAGCGGCGTGTGCTCTGGTTGCGGGAAGTCATTGATGAGTTGCACCTGGTTAATGCCTCAGTGCTTCGCAAACGTGCAGAGGATCTGGCCCCGCAATCCTCTCACGCATCGAATCGGCACAAGAAAAGAGCTTCACAAGGCCACCGTCATGGTCGTCGCCGAAGCGAGGAAGGGTCCAATTCTGTTTCTGGCCATGGTTCTTCAACTTTGGTCACCACCAGGAATGGTGATAGTCAGCAAACCGTGAATGGTCCTGAATCATCGGCAGCGATGGGCGGAGAAAGTCTGGCAAGGGTAGGTTCCACGCCTTCAGTCCCTGAGACTTTTGATGTCGTGACCTGCCGGGCTGTAGCACCTATGACAAAGCTCGCTGGGTGGACCCTACCTCTCTTGAGGTCAGGGGGTCAGCTTATTGCCCTTAAAGGCCGTTCGGCGCAAAATGAGCTTGATAAAGCTGCTAAAGAGATAAAAAAATATCATGGAGTGAATCCACGGGTCAGCCAGGCTCCAGTTGCACCTGGTCTTGAAGAAACCCACGTAGTTCTTGTGGACAAACGCTAAAACACGACGTCGATACCACATTATTTTATGACTGCGTTGTCAGAGCATTTACTTAATAGCGAGATAAAAATCAGGCAACTTAGGAATTTGCTACCTTAGAGAATAAATTATCAGCATTCAAACGGAGCCATGTCAAAGTTAATGAAAATTTTTGAACAACTCTTCTTGATCGAAACTGCCTTTTCCGGACAGCAACATGAGTGGTTGCCTCCTTATCGTGATGGGTGCCATGCTCAGTTAAAGGGAGTGCAAGCACACTTGTGATCCTGTATTGCCTTCCTTAGAATGGTTTTCACTTCGGAGCTTTTATGAACTTTGACACCTCAGTATCTATCCTGTGTCAAAGAGTAAGGCTGCAGCTGTTTACACATAATCATAATATTTGAAATAATCATGTCTGTTTCATTTGCGATTGAGCTCAACGCTTTGTATCTTTCGGTTGCTTCGCTCTGAATCTTAGTTGATACTGGTTTTGTCTCCCATACATCGTTGGGCTAATTGTATGGGATATATCTTCGAACTGGATATACCGCTAACTTTCTGATGCTTGATTAACCGTCTCTGGCGATGTTGTCCTTTTGGTGCTCAGTGATCTATAAATTGACCTGCTTTACCCAGTTCTTGCGTAGACCATCCTATTTATACTCGCCATAGTGTGTTCATTTACAGGTCCCATTACATACAGGGTTTTAGCGTGTTTAAACCTGTGCATCGATCTTCGTTCTCTGATCATTAACACTTACAGAGCAATATTGATCTTTGTACATGTAGGAGCGATAACTGGAGTACTCGATTGGTTAGCCCCGGAGAAACTCCGGAATCACTTTTCAACACTGAATATTCTTCTGATGTTGGAGATAGAGGGGAGCGCTGCACTGAGCACAAGAGAGATATTCACTCGTTCCTGATGTGTGCACCAGAGATTGTTTCACGTGAAACATTGTAAATACACATCTTATTTAACTTTTGACTAAAAACCATGCCTCGTTGCCTACCGATGTCACAGGTTAATATCCGAGTGGATCGCTGAGGGTATGTGACATAAGAGAGAGGTATCCAAGAGAGGTATTCGAGACAGCTATATTCAGCAGCATCTTAGCTATGACCTTATTCAGTTGTTGCTGCTCCTAGTGGATGATTTCTCAGTGGAGATTGTTTGCAATGTTTCACGTGAAACAATCGACGCGGAATTCAATAATCTAGATCACGGTTATTGGAGTACATGTGAAAGAATATGGCACTAGCTTCTATATTTTCATTAGGAAACGGGTAGTCTGTGATCTCTTTCTTAGAGTCCTTTATGCAACCACACTTGCACCAGGTAGAATACGACGCTTATCGGTTAGTAAGACCTATCGCTTAACAATATAACTACATTTTTATAATTTAAAATTGAGAAGTGTCTATTGAATCCGTAATATTGACTGCTTGTAGAAGGGCAGGCTTTGAAGATACAACCGGCAAGATTGAAGCACGCAACTGCGTGAGCCAACAATCAACAAGGTAATAGTACTTCCCAGACAATAGAGATGTTTCACGTGAAACACTACTCTGCAGTACAGTTGTACTAGGTCCGTCGCCAAGAGGTTTAATAGGAGCGTTGAAGCAGTGTTATAACCGCTATCCAACAGGTTGATGTATTCATTGACAAGTCCCATGAATAGTATTGCATGCTTAAGTGATGTAGCGAATTTATTGATTCCCGACTTTTAAGTTATGCACAATTTAGACCTCAGAAATGAATTATCCACATTGTCGTTTGTAGACCATGCCGCCTTGTGGGTAGCGCCAGAATTGTCAATAATCACAAGGCAAAGCTAATAATCTATAGAAAGGGTCAGCGGTGGAGGCACTGATGTAACTATCCACACTTATCCACAGTTATGAACAACGACTGTGTGTAACTAGCGGTTATTCTGACATGTCCAACTAGGACGGGAAAATTGAGTTGTTATCAAAAGGAGGAAGGTTCGTGGCCGCATCGAAGAAGGTGAAACCCGTTACGAGAAATACCTCGGATAGCGGTGAGCAAAGTTCGCCGAACGCATCAGGTATGGAGTCGGCAACGGATATTCTGAATCGAATATTCGCTGACGGGTCAGGTTCGGTGTCCGGTGCGGAAATGGCAGATCTTTCTGCACGTTATCAGGCCTTACGTCAGGCTCAATTCCCTCATCCTTCAAAAACCCGCTTCATTGCCGTAGCCAATCAAAAAGGCGGGGTAGGGAAAACCACGACCACAGTCAATCTGGCATGCGCGTTTGCTGAATTCGATGAACAGGTGCTGGTCATCGATATGGATCCACAAGGCAACGCTTCTACTGCATTGGGTGTGGCCCATGAGTCTGGTACACCATCAACATATGATGTGCTCGAGGGTCGTCTTGGGATCGATGACGTTAAGGTGGTTTCCCCTGAATTCCCCAACCTCGAGGTGGTCCCATCTTCTATTGATCTAAGTGGTGCTGAGCTGGAAGTTGCGGATATGCCCAACCGTAATCAGTTGATGAAAAAAGCAGTTGCCGACTATCTCAAAGTCTGTCACCAACACTATGACTATGTTCTCGTTGATTGCCCACCTAGCCTCGGACTGCTAGTTCTGAATGCCATGTGTTCAGTTAACGAAGTATTGATCCCAGTGCAAGCTGAGTATTATGCTCTTGAAGGACTGCAACAACTACTGCATACTATCGGACTTGTTCAGCAAAGTTATAATCCTTATCTCGTAATCTCCACTATGTTGTTGACGATGTACGATAGGCGGACGTTGCTCAGCAAAGAAGTGTTTGATCAAGTCAAGGAACATTATCCAGAGATAGTGCTGAATACGACCATTCCGCGTTCTGTCAAAATCTCTGAAGCTCCCAGTTTTCGGCAAAGCGTTGTCACCTACGACCCTAAGGGAGCCGGCGCTATCGCTTATGAAGAGGCAGCGTTAGAAATCGCGCAGAGATCCGAGCAAGTGCTGGAACATATTGCCAATAGAAGACAGGGGGAGTGAGGACATGACAAGCCGTTCACGGTTAGGCAAAGGCTTGGGGGCTCTATTTCCTGCCCTGCCAGGTGAAGATGATGAAACCAATGCTGACAATAGTCGGCGAGAAGATAACAAAGTACCAAATCCAAGCAATAAGCAGCCTGCTCTTCAAGGTTTGGGTGCGGAGTCGAATGGACGAAAGCGCCTAGAGAAGGACGACACAGCAAAAGGCGAGGCAAAACCAGAAAGAAGAACCAGGCATTCGGATTCTTCTAGCTCAGAGCTCGCGGATTCTGAAAGATTGTCTAAAAGCGGTCGTAAACATACCAACACAGGACAAAAGCGAGTCAGTATTTCCAAGTCGCTCGACGGTGATGTTTCACGTGAAACATCATCCTCGAAGAGGGCTACCAAGCGTAGGTCTGTCCCATCCATCAGCAGCTTGGAGCATCCGAGCGATCTCTTCTTCGGTTCTACGACGACAAATGTTTCACGTGAAACATCGCCGATTGCGGGATCGATAGATGTTGATGACCTTCGGACAAAGGAAACTCGGCAAAGCATTAACCGTGCAGCTGCTATCGACAATGATAGTGGGCTGGATAAAGCGGAGGGCAATAGCCAAGAGGAGCTGAAGCCTGTCCAAGGCGGGTATTTGGCTGAAGTGCGTGTGGACGACATTAGGCCCAATGCTCAGCAACCGCGGCAGATTTTCGATGAAGATGAACTTTTGGAGCTGTCCCGCTCCATCAAGGAAGTCGGTGTATTGCAGCCCATAGTGGTGCGAAAATCAACTTTTGCAGACCGGCCAAGAACAGTCGAGGATAAAACAACTTCAGCTGCCAGTGCAGGAGGTAAATCCGAAGCATTTGACACTAAGACTAGTGAAGAGCAATCGGGCCAGCATTTAAACCAGAGAAACGCTAATCTGGGGCAAACAACCCATTATGAAATCATAATGGGCGAACGTCGGTGGCGTGCTACTAGGTTGGCTGGCCTAAATACCATACCTGCAATTGTGAAAACAACGAGCGATGACGCCATGTTGCGTGATGCATTGCTCGAGAATCTCCATAGAGTAGCTCTTAATCCCTTGGAAGAAGCAGCGGCTTATCAGCAAATGATCGATGAGTTCGGCTTGACTCAGGACGGTTTGTCTAAGTCAATCTCCAAGTCCAGACCTCAGATCACCAACACGCTTCGATTGTTGAAGTTGCCTCCAAGTGTGCAGAAAAAAGTAAGCTCCGGGGTGTTGTCAGCTGGACATGCCCGTGCCCTGCTTACTTTGCCAGATGAAAAATCCATGACGGCTCTGGCAGACAAGATCATTGCTGAAGGACTGTCGGTAAGATCTACGGAGGAACTCGTAGCATTGCAGACTGGGCAGACGAAGAAGAGAGCAAAAAAGCCTAAGGTCAACGCATGGGTGGATAGTCCTGTACGCCAAGATTTGGAAAGCCGCTTTGATACAAAGGTGGCTATTAAGGGCACTAAAAAGCACGGGAAAATAGAAATCGTGTTTTCTTCGCCTGAAGATATGGAACGCATTGTTGCCATACTCCTGGAAAAGGATCAATCCGCGAGTAATAGCAGTCATTCAGGCGACAAAGGCTGGGTTTGATCCCATTCTGAAACTGCGACCGCAGGGGTTGCTCAATCAAACCCTGCCGATAAGGCAAGCGATTGTTTCATAGCTCGATCTGATTTTGTGTGAGCTGATGAGCAATCGCTGCATTTGTCTTAAACCCGGGATGGTTGAATGCCATTAGTATGTGCCATTCTCTGCACAGATATATCGGTGTTGAAAGGCTGTGTGCAATATATACGCTGCCTAACTGTCGGATTCCGAATGACTGCTAACCGAGCAACCAGATTATGTTGCGGGCTCACGACATCAGATTCGATCGGTATCTCAGCTCTTTAGCTGTCATAGATGGATGAGTGCGTCCAATAGTGGGGGCGTGCGGTGAGTCGTTGACTAGCCAGCCAGCTAGTGGGGCATACTGGAATGGCTTGTGTGTCAGCTAGATAGGTGAGTCTTCACCGCTTAAAGGTGGTTCTAGAGCAAGCATCGCTCTTGTCTGGTAGGGCGATAGTATACCTGAGCTGGCAGGGCCTTTAGAATTTTCGATGTGGCGAGGGGGGGCTGGGTTGTGCAATGTCTCCTCAACGGGGAGCAGTTATTTCAGTGGGGGCGATAGTAGCAGCTGTAAGGTCAGTGATGTTCCTATTGAGCGGGCTATTCCGTCGTGACCATTGGACAATTAAGGGCAGCTGAATAGGCGGCTGTGATGGTCAATAAACGATGTGCCTGGCAATCGTAAACTGCCAGGCACGTAAATTCTTGTTTACAGGGCGTATCAGGCCTTATCGCTTATCCAGGCTCGTAAGATACTCTTGAGCATCCAAGGCTGCACGGCAACCCATACCGGCAGCAGAAATGGCCTGACGATAGATCTTGTCGGTTACGTCACCAGCGGCAAAGACTCCGGGTACGGAGGTTTTCGTTGACCCACCCTTGACCAGAATATAGCCGTCCTGATCCAGGTCGACTTGGCCATTAAAGAAAGCAGTCTGAGGGGTGAATCCAATGGCAACAAAAACTCCATTCGCCGGAATATTGGACTGCTGACCTGTTGCTGTATTGCGTACATCCAAAGAGGTTACGCCGCTACCGTCGCCGTTGATCCGCGTGACGACTGAATCGAGAATGAAGCTGATCTTGTCATTGGCCTTGGCTCGGTCCACCATGATTTTTGAAGCGCGGAAGCCTTGGCGACGGTGAATCAACGTGACAGAGGAGCCGAAACGGGTCAGAAAGTCTGCGTCACTCATGGCAGAGTCGCCGCCGCCAACGACCACGATCGGCTTGTTCTTGAAGAAGAATCCGTCACATGTGGCGCAGTAGGAAACCCCTCGCCCAGAAAATTCGCGCTCTCCGGGAATCTCCAACTTTCGATATTGCGAACCGGTGGTGATAACGACTGCTCGAGTTTGGTATTCTTCACCGCCATCGGTGGTGATCCGTTTGATGTCTCCACTCAAGTCAACTGAGACGACATCATCGTATTCGATCTGAGCACCAAAATGTTCGGCCTGCTCGCGCATCTGATCCATCAGATCCGGTCCCAGTACAGCTTTTGGAAATCCTGGGAAATTCTCTACTTCTGTCGTGTTCATAAGCTGACCGCCGGGCGTTAGGGCTCCAGCAATAACGAGGGGAGCATAACCGGCTCTGCCAAGATAAATGGCGGCGGTGTAACCCGCTGGTCCGGACCCTATGACAATGGCATCGTGAACAGTTTGCTTCATAACGCTACTGTATCCATGCATGATGACCGGGTCACACGCGGTAGGCGAAAAGGGTCCTTACTTATCTCACTGTAAGTCCGTTCCTGACAGAGCAGGCTATTCTTAAACTATGGAGAAAACCGTGATAGTGGCTATCGTAACCAATCTTGGGACGATTCTGGTGCTGATCTGGTTTATGCTCCGAGTTGATCGGTTACTGCGGGAGCATCCCAGCCATCAGACGGATGATAAGGATGAGGATGACAGCTGGCATAGCTGGCGTTTTTGGAATCCTCCAAGCTCTGATGACAATGAAGACAAGTTGGACGCAGATTCTCCGGTAACAGACAAAAGCCTTGGAGCTGATGATGATATGACAGTCAGGTCTGCCGACCGATATACATCCTCGACTCAAGAGGAACCGGGTGAGAGTTCTTCGCGCGCATCGGACAAGGGCGAGGAAAGCGGCGGAGATAAGTAAGGCATATTGAGCAAGGCCGCAGACTGTTCAATCATAGTGGGGTGCGGTCTCGATTGTTTGTTTGATCTTGTGAAATGCAGTCCCTGAACAAGGACAGATTGATGCACTTGGATATATTGATCCACTGATTTGCAGAGTAGTTATGGGCTTGTATCTATAGGTCTTGAAGCGGGCACGGGGAAGTAAACCGCGTCAGCACAATATGACTCGATAGATGAATTCTGATAGGAAGATCATGCTCTCAGCGAGGGCGATGAACAAACTAGAGCAAATGAACTGGGATAACAATGCCTAGGACCGAATGATAATTCGTAGGTGAAAACACAGCTTTCGCTCTCAGTTCATGATGGCATAGTCGAAATGGCCTGATTCTCGATGCTTTAAAAGCAGCATCACCTATATGCTGCCTTGCGGGTTTTTGATGAGATATCTTGGTGAGATAACTTGAGCAGCATGATGCGAAACTTGTTGTGATTGCAACCCTATGAAGGCTGTCTTCATTCTCGCTCGATCATATCTTTATTCGACTAGCATTTTAACGGGAGAATCCTTGTCGGTCATAGACCGCTATATCGCGTGAGTCTCTCGCTGGAGTTAATGACGTAAGTTGATCACCTGGGAATGTTTCACGTGAAACATTCGATATCGACTGTGTTTGTATTCAAGGGTGTGTATCAATACTGCGGTTAACTGAGCGTGGAGTCTTGGAGGATGACTCAGTTATTGCAGCATCGACAATTCATTAGTCCGCGTCGCTTCTGCGAGTAAGTCTTGTCGGCAATATAAAAGCCGGAACCTGATTGAATATGCCTTTCGGGCAATGTTGGCCTTGGCTGAACAGTAGAGAAAAAGTTGAGAATACGGCAGATGTGGAGAGGCGAGCACATCAAATAGAAGGAAGGAAATAACCGACAACGAATGGTGAATGGTGAATGGTGAACAGCCGTCATTCGATGGCCTGAAAACGATGATAATGAAAATATGGTGCCTGCCCTGGGTGCTATCCGCTCGGCCTGTATTGCAATCCGTCTATATTGCAGATCCGCCTGGCGCATATTGCACGAATTGCAAACTATGCACCAGGCGGACCCTGCTCGTGCCAGTGGAACGGTAGGCGGGACCAGAGAGGCTTTGCTATCTCAATCGGTTCGCTTTTGATTCAAAACTGATTGAACCAATGCCGTGTATAGCTCTGGCAGATTGTAACCAGCGGCCTGCGCTGACTGTGGCAGCAGCGAAGTGTCCGTCATGCCGGGCGCCACATTGGACTCCAGGAATTGCGGCTGACCTTGTGCATCAACAATGAAATCGGTTCGTGAAATATCGCGGAGCCCCAGAGCACGGTGAGCAGTCAGTGCGGCATCGCTGACAGTCTGCGTGGTCTTGGCATCCAGTCGGGCTGGAACATAGAACTCTGTCGGGCCGGGTGTGGAACGAGCTTCGAAATCGTAGGTGCCTGAGGGAGTCCAGATTTCAAGCGGAGGCAGCACCAGGGGGTGTCCGTCAAACTCGAGGATGGACACAGAGACCTCGGTGCCCGTGACAGCCTGCTCGATCAGCGCTACATCACCATAGGCAAAGCAGTTGATCAGCGCCTGAGTGAGTTGGCTCTGTTCAGTCACCATGGTGCACCCCATAGCTGAGCCGCCCATGGTGGGCTTGATGAAGAGCGGGAGCCCCAGCGAGCCTAGAAGCATATCGATAACGGGTTCGACACCCAGCTCGCGGAACATGGATTCGGGCAGCGTCACGGAATGCGGAGTGTGCAATCCGGCCATACGGACAACGTTCTTGGCGATGGGCTTGCTCCAAGCGGTCCGTGATGCCTTGGCCCGGGATCCGATGTAGGGCAGTTCCGCCATCTCCAAGACATCCCGGATGGAGCCGTCTTCGCCGTTGGCGCCGTGCAGCAGAGGCCAGACCAGATCGGGGCGGGTCGACTCGTCGGTCAAGTACGGCAGAAGCGAGCCATCCATGTCGTGGACGCGGACTGTCCACCCGGCCTCCTCCAGGAACCCCTGGACTCGATGTCCCGAGCTGATGGAGACATCACGCTCATGGCTGAGGCCGCCGCAGATCACCAGGATCGACTTATCAGCACGCTTGGTGGCCTTGCTGGCCAGGGAGGTGACATCGTCCATGGTGACTGGCGTAGCCTCACGGATGGAGCGATGTGAGGTCCGCTTGGCTTTTTTGGCCACTTCGCCAGCAGCTGTGGCTGAAGTGGTGGCCGCAGTGCTGGTCGGGCTTGCGACCGTGGTCGTCGTCGCGCTCGCGGTTGCCTTGGCCTTGCTGGCTGCCGCGGTTTTGCCCCCGGTCTGCTGCCGAGGTGTCTTGCTGTGCTTGGGCGCCATGATTCAGCCCCTTTCCTTGCCGCTGTCAGGCTCGAACAGCCGGACGGTGGCGAGTTCGTTCTCGATGACTGTGGACAGTCTGCGTATTCCTTCCCGGATCCGATCTGGGGTGGGGTAGCAGAAGGACAGGCGCATGTGATCCGCTCCCTCCCCGTTATCGTAGAAGGCTGTGCCTGACACGTAAGCCACCTTGGCGGTGATCGCTCTGGGCAGCATGTCCTTGGCGTTGAGCCCCTGGGGTATCTTCAGCCAGATGTAGAAGCCGCCCTTGGGCTTGAGCCATGAGCAGTAGGGCAAATATTTTTTCAAAGCCTCGTCCATGGCATCGCAGCGTTCCTTGTACATCCCCCGGTAATCATTGATCTGCGATTTCCAGTCGAAGTTGTCCAGGTAGGTGGTGATGGTCATCTGGCTCATGTTGGAGGGGCAGAGAATGGCTGACTCGTTGGCCAGAACCAGCTTCTGTCGGATGCCAGGAGGCGCAACCATCCAGGCCACGCGCATGCCCGGGGCGATGATCTTTGAGAAACTGCTCAGGTAGACAATGCCCTCGGAATCGTAGGAGCGCAGGGCCGGATAGGTCTGGCCGTCGAAGGCCAGCAGTCCGTAGGGATTGTCTTCCACAATGAGCACGTGGTACTTTCTGGCGATCTCGATGATCCGCGGCCGCCGCTCGACGCTCATGGTGGCGCCGGCAGGATTGTGGAAGTTGGGTACAGTGTAGAGGAACTTGACCGCTTTGCCTTGGCGGCGCTGTTCCAGAATGGTCTCCTCCAGAGCCTCGGGAATCAGTCCGTCTCCGTCCATGGCCACGTTGACCACATCGACCTGGAAGGACTGGAAGACGCCCAGGGCACCCACATAATTAGGTGCTTCAGCCAGCACCACATCGCCGGGGTCGCACATAATCCTGGTGATCAGGTCCAGTCCCGACTGGGAGCCGTTTACGATAACCACGTCATCCGGCTGGACATCCTTGATGCCTTCCAGCTCCATAATGGGCAGCACATCCTCGCGCAGGTGGGGATCGCCCTGTGCTGACCCATACTGCCAGGCCACCTGGCCCTTGCTCCGTAGCATGTCGCCAAGCTGGTCGGCCAGTTTATCGAAAGGCATCCGGCCCAGGTAGGGCATGCCGCCGGCCAGGGAGACCACCTCGGGTCGATTGGCGACAGCGAAGAGGGCGCGAATTTCGGAGGCGCGCATCTGCTCGGCCCGTGCCGCATAGGAGCTGTACCAGGGATCGTTCTTGATGACCTTGGATGCGATATTGGGATCATCCGCCATAAGTGACTTCCGCCTTCCTGCCGCCGTTGTCTAAGGAAACTGTATTACCTGCTAGGGCTTTGTTGGAGGAAAAATCCAACACATTACCATTTCGGTACACCCATGGTCGGAACCCCGCCTGGGATTCCTGCCCATTTTCCAGGAACTTCCAATCCTAGCTGCTTTGAAGATCGGCAACAGCAAGGCAGCGGTAAGGATGAACAGCCAAGTTTTTCGCCAAGGACGTGTGACGGACCTGCTTAGAAGGCCTGGACAGACGTGAAGCGTAGGGAGTTGCCCGGCATGCCGTCCATGGGCACCCAGACGACCAGGTCCTGGGTTGTGACCGGTTCACGCAGGGTGACCTGTGTGGTGCCCGAGGGATCGAAGCTGAAGTCGGCCAGCGGCTGCCCTTGGTTGGGCTGGGCCGCTGTGGAGTTCGCGTAGATCTGAGCATGGCCGCCGCTCTGGGGCATGACGATGGTCAGGCGGGAGACTTCCTCCGGCTTGGTCAGGTGCATGTACCATCCGAATCCCTGCAGGCCGGCGGGCTTGTTCAGGAAGAGCTGCCGATCCGACTGATAGGCCGTGGTGTTCTTGGGCTTGGGCGGATCGGGGACCTTCTTGGCCTCCTTGTCGGCATGGCTGACCTTGTCGGCTCCGGCCTTGGCCTTGCCGTTAGCCTTGGCCTTGCCATTGCTGGAAGTTGTCGCCTCCTCGTCCCCATCAGTCCCACCGGGGAAGGGGACGTTGGACATGACCGGCCAGCCGCCCTCCTCCTTGCCGACGTTGGGCCGGGAGCCGGAGATGGTCGAGACCGCCCAGACCAAGGCCACTACGATGATTGCGGCCGCTACCGCAATGACTACAGAGCGAGTCGTAAAACGGCCGAATAGACGGGTGTCGGCCATGTCTGTCTCGTCATCCAGATCCTCGTCCTGGCCATCGTCCGGAAGCTCCGAATAGGTCACCGGCGCCGGCATGGAGTGGATCTCAGGCGTGAAGCTGGGGGGCAGGGGCTCCATGACCGTGGTCTGCTGCTCTTCTTCATCAACATCGCGCTTCTTGGGAGATCGGGGCGCTCGTTCGGCATGCTGATTCGGGTCGACATTCTGCTGCTCTTCGTATGCCTGGTCGGTCGAGCCGCTGGCCACGCGGGCATGGGTCCTGTCGTGTGCCTCGGCATCATCCTCGCGCCGGGCATGTGAGTCTCCATTACTCTGTGGGGCGCTCTGTGAGGCGGACCGGCTGGATGCCGCCCTGGCCTGACGACCGCCGGACTTGTCGAAGTCCCACTGGGAGAAGCCGCGCTCAACGGGGTTGTCGGCGGTCACGCCGCTGCCGCTGATGGCCTCGGGCGGCCGATGCTGATCGTCTCCCACGGTCGGCATCCGCCCGGTCACTGCCTTGGACTCCTCGTCATGTAAGGCAGCGGGCCTGGCAGTCGTCGTTCTGAGTGCGCTCACATCCATGGCTGCGGTCCTGCGGGAGCGGCTGTTCAGCGAGCGCTGCCGCTGACGTTCGTCGAAGAGCGAGAAGAGGTCGGTGTCTGTGTCTTCGGGATTGAGCATCTCGATTTCGCCCCGGCCGGGGAAGAGCAGTTGGTTGGTCTTCCAGTGTGGCTCATGATGGGTCACAGTCTGTGCGGCAGGCAGGGCGGAGGAGGTCAGCCCATCGGGCAGGGGCAGTACATCCTTGGGATCTACCGGTCTCAGAGCCACGGTCTCGATGGAGGCGCGGCCGTCCATCTCAGGCCAGATCAGATCGCTGTCGGTCAGCTCCTCGGGAGGGATCCAGGGGCTGAGCAGCGCCGACAGCTCGGCCAGAGTGACCAGGGGCACCGGCTTGGCCCCCTGGTCATCAGTCAATCCCAGTCCGCGCATGCAGATGATCCTGAACTCCTCGGGCGTGTGCTTGGGAAGCTCCTGCAGGCTGGGCTGCCGTCCGTCTTGGTCGGGGCGGCGGGTCAGCATGGCGTAGAGCACGCCAGCCAGTTCGCGTATGGCATGCTCCTCGTCAGCCAATCCCTTCTCGTTCGGGACTGACGGGTGTGCGATCATGGGCGAGATGGGGGCATCTGCCAGGGTGATAGAGGCCGGCGCCAGCCTGATGGTACTGGTTGAGACTGCATAGTCGACCATGCCGGCGGCATGCAGGGTGCGCATGGCCTCGGTGACCTCGCCCATGATGGTGCCCATGGCCCGGTCGCTCAGCGTCTCGCCGGCGGGCCCGTGCATATAGTCCCTCAGGGACATGCCCGCATCGGGGGCGGTGACGATCAGAGAGACCCCGTCCCGGGTGTGCAGCTGGTAGACCGGAGTGAATCGGCGGTCCTTGTTCAGCGCCAGGCCGGAGGCGTTGATGTTGATCAGGTCCGTGCAGGTCGAATCGCCAGCGATGAAGAGCTGGCAGTCCCTGTCCAGAACCTTGTCCTTGGCCCGCCAGACGCTCAAGCCCTTGGCACGGCGGAGCAGGGTGACCAAGGTGTATCTGCCGAGGATGGTGTCTCCGATATGCGCGTTCATGCTTGTCGAGCTCTCATCAGAAGTGGGGCGTCGCCTGTGGTTGGCGACGCCGTGGTGGACCGTGCTGTTCCTAGGCACAATCCTAACGGGTTGGGGGGCCGGAGGAGCCGGTGGGGGCCCGGCTGTCGCGGATTCTCCATCAGTGCCGGGCTCGCGGGTCTCTTCGAAGTTCTCCAGAGCCGCGTCCATGCCAGGCTGGGTGGAATCAGGGGAGGAGGAGTGCACCACCCTGACCGAGCGGTCGGCCAGCCGGGAGGGCCGTCCCTCCAAGGCGTCCAGGCTGCGGACCGGGTGCCGCGCCGTCCTGCCCAGACGGCGGGCCAGGTCGACCATGAGCCGGGTGAATTCCTCGGTGCGCAGCGCGACCAGGGTCACGGCGTAGATGGCCGCTGTCAGCAGGGTGATGACCACGCAGATAAAGAGCGCCTGCACCCAGCTCATGTGGCCCTGCCGGTCCTGGACCCAGGCGCCGACCAGGCGGGTCAGCGGAGCCTTGACCGTCAGGGAGGCTGCCAGCGCCAGGCCCGCCGCCAGAAAAGCCTTGGCGTAAGTGCTAAGAATGTGCCGACCGTCCAAATATCCCTGGAAGGGTCTGCGCAGCATGCCTGCCAACATGGGGAAGCTGAGGATGTTGCTCAAGGACAGGCTGAGTCCGACCAGGGCCGCCCAATAGCGGGGAGGGGCCAGGCGGATGGATGCCAGGACCAGCACCACCTGGATGGTGTTGGAGACGGCTGCGAAAATGAAGGGATGCCTTCCGTCCTCGAAGGCGTAGAAGGTGCGCTGAATGAGCAGGAAGGCGCTCATGGGCACCAGCCCCAGGGACAGGCCTATCAGGGGTCCCGAGATCAGGACTGCTTCGTGGACGCCCACGGAGGGCAGCAGGGCACGGGTGATGGGCACCGGAATGGCCAGCATGACCGCAGTGAAAAAGAACATCATCAGCCCGACATTGCGCAGGGCCTGGCTCAGATCCTCGCGGGCATCTCCAATGCGGCCGTCCGAAACCGCCTTGGACAGCTTGGGGAAGATGGCCGTGCTGACGGAGACGGCCACCAGGGAGTATGGCAGGATGAAGAGGGTGTAGGCGTTCTGGTAGGAGCCGTTGCCGGCGATGTCCAAGGGGTTGCCCTCCAGGGGGGCGCCGTTGTTGATGCGGGCGTTGATCACATTGGCCAGCTGGTCGATGACCACCACGCCCATGCTCCAGGCAGCCACCGAGCCCATGGATCGCAGGCCGATGCCCCGCAGACCCCAGCGCGGTCGGTAGCGGAAGCCGCTCATGATCAGGGGGATGAAGAGGACCAGCGCCTGGAAGGCCACCCCCAAGGTCCAGGCTCCGGCGGTCAGGGCCACCTTGCCGTTGTCCCAGAAGCCGACCGGCTGGCTGCGGGCGTTGCCGAACAGGAGGATGAAGACCAGGAAGCCCAGGCAGCTGATCAGGTTGGCGCCCACCGAGCTCCAGGCGTATGCGGTGAACCGGCCCTTGGCGGCCAGGATCTGGCCCAGTACCGTGTAGAGCCCGTAGAAGAAGACCTGGGGCATGCACCAGAGGGTGAAGGAGTTGGCCAGGGCCCGCTGTGCGGGGTTCCACTTGGAATTCAGATAGATGGTGGTCAGCACCGGAGTGCCCAGCATCAGCAACAGGGTCAGCAGGGCCAGGAGAACCATGGCGACGGTGATCAGCTTGTTCAGCCGGTCAGCCGCGTCCCGCTCCTTGAGGGTGCGCACGATCTGCGGGACTAGGACGGCGTTGAAGATGCCGCCCGAGATCAGGGTGAACATGACCTGGGGGATCATGGCGCCGGTCTGGTAGGCATCGGCTGCGATCCCGGTGGTGCCGATGGCGGCTGCCAGCAGGATGGTGCGGATCTGCCCGGTCACCCGGGATGCCGCAGTGCCCGTGGCCATAATGGCGGAATTGCGCCCTACGGAGCTCATTCGTCCGGATCCTTCGTGCGGTGGAACTGCCGCCAGAGCCCCAGGAGCCCAAGCAGCACGGCGAAGACAATGATGAGCAGGCCGCTCATGTCGCTCAGGCGCAGATTGCTGGTGATCTGGGCCCGGCGCATCTGACCGAAGGGGCGGCCCTGGCTGTCCAGCAGGCCGATGTCCACGTTGGCCCTGCCGGCCGTCGCCACTCTGACCTTGAAGGTCACTTGGGCCTCGGAGCGGGCGGGAATGACCACATCCGCCAGGCGCGAGGTGACGATCTCCATGGAGTCGGTGCGGGCGCTGATGCGGGCGTGGACCGGGTAGGGGTGGCTGTTGCTGACGGTGACGGGCATGGAGGCCGTCTCGCTGACCACGTTCAGGGACTCGCTGGGCGTGATGCTGATGCCGTCCAGGAGCCGGTGGGATATGGCGCCGGCCTGATCGGCCAGGCCGGCGGCGGCTGCGGTTC
This sequence comes from Bifidobacterium asteroides, assembly GCF_030758775.1. Taxonomy (NCBI): domain Bacteria; kingdom Bacillati; phylum Actinomycetota; class Actinomycetes; order Bifidobacteriales; family Bifidobacteriaceae; genus Bifidobacterium; species Bifidobacterium asteroides. The sequence goes on along the minus strand of NZ_CP132384.1, from coordinate 2,064,186 downwards.
CGCCCAGGGACTTCAGGGCTAGATCGTCATGGGCGGCGGTCAGCCGGTTCAGCCACTGGTGTGGATCCTTGGGCTGGCGGGCGGTGGCGTCAGCATCCTGTCGGGCCAAGGCCTGGCTGTCGGTCTTGCCGGTCGTGGCGCTGGCGGTGGGCTGGGAGGCCTGCTGATCGTCGGCCAGAATGGAGGAGGCGAACCGGTCGATGTCCGCCCTGCTGGCGATCAGGGAATCCAAGGTGGCTGCCGAGCTGTCGCCATGCTTGGCGCCGCCCTGACCGTCATCGGCTTCGAGGGCCTTGAGCAGGCCAGATGAGCCGCCGGTGAAGTCGGGTGCTCGCATCAGATTGTCCATGGGTTCCAGGTGGATCCAGGGAGCGTGCTCCAACTCGGTCATGATCCTGTCCGCATGCTGAGTGTCCTGATCGGCATCAAAGCAGACCATAAGGGAGCGCTCGGCGTAGGGCTGTTCCATCTGATAGAAGGCGCTCTGGGCCATGAAGCGTGCCGTCTGCCCCGCCTGGGTCTGCTCCCCGGTGGCCCGCGTGGAGCTTGGGTTGCCCCTTGCCAGGTTGCTGAGTTCGCGCTGGGCCGACAGGACGGTCACCTGTCCGGCCTGGGTGTCGATGGTGTACTTGCCGGTGTGGGCGGAGGTGCCGGCTCCTACCTCGAAGCCCTGTGGGGCAATGACCGTCTGGTAGCCGGCGCGACGGGCTGCGGCGATGGATTCCATGGTCCACTCCTGTTTGCCCTGCCAGGCGTATGTGCCGGAAGCGGCATCAGGATAAAGCTTGGCTGCTGTCTGGGCGCTCCAGGACTCGGGGGTGACCCCGGCCCTGGCATAGCGATCCTGGTTCTGGGAGGCGTATCCGGTGATGTCGAAGTCGGCTGGCTGAATCAGCCCCTGGATCTTGGGACGGTTGGCGAAGGCGGACAGGTAGACCGGATCGCCCAAGGCCTGCAGGGACCCGTGCTTGGCCAGCAGCAGACTCTGCTCTTCCTGGCGGCGGCTCCCTTGACGGGTCAGTGTCACGCTCTGGTCTTTATCCTTGCCCGAGCCTGGATCGGATTCGGCACCGGGCTGGGTCATCAGCGCTGTCATGGCCTTGTCGTCAATGTTCCAATCCGAGGAGATCAGCGGCATGACCATGGTCAGAGACAGGGCGGGTGTGCCTGCAGTGGGCAGGCCATCCCATGTCCGGGTCAGAAAGGTGAACACGTCGCCCAGGACCCGGTTCTGGCTGTCGCTCAGGGAAAGCCGGACGGGTTTGGGGCCCCAGCTGGTCATCTTCTTGATCGCGTCTTGATCAGCCGGCACGTTGACTGAAACCTCGACGCTCTGCCCGGCCGGGATTGTCGGTACGCTCTGAGTGCCCAGCACGTCCGGGGTGGGGATGCGGGCGTGGCCTTCGGACCAGGCCTGCATGTCGGCCCGGGAGCTGAAGGAGTACAGGGCGCTGGTGGACACGCTCAGATGGGCATTTTCCATAGGTTGGTTCGCGGTGTTGGTCACCGTAGCGCGCAGGGCATAACCGGATTTGTCAGTCACCACAGGCGTCGACCAGCGCAGGGCCACCTCGGCCGAGTTCTGATGATTGGGGGCAGCCAGGGCCGGTGTTGGCAGCCAGGGAGTCATCACCAAGGCTAGCAGGAGGACGATCGCCGGTAGGATTCGAGCCCACCGAGCCCATCGGTTGAAGGCATGGGTGCGCTGGCTGGTGCGCCCGTTCGGGCGCAGGGGGGTCTGGATCATGGCTGTTTTTTATACTTCCTCGCGTAGAGCCAGGCTATTTTACGCTCATTAGGGTAACTGAGCACGGAGGTCAGGTCGGAAAAGTCCACCCAGATGGCATCTTCGGCCTCATGATCAGGGTCGCCCTCCACGCTCAGGGATCCGCCGATCATACGCAGGACGAAATGATGGACCAGCTTGTGGACCCGTTGGTTGGTTCCGGTGAACCAGTAGTCGATGGTGGCGATGGAATCGGTCACCCTGCCCAGTATCCCCGTCTCCTCGTGGACCTCGCGCACGGCCGTCTGCTCGGGTGTTTCCCCTTCTCGATATGCCCCTTGGGCAGGCACCATTCCAGGTGGCCCGAGCGGGAGTGCCGGGCGATGATGGCCACCCGGTCATGTCGGTCGAAGATCAGTCCACCCGCCGAATACTCCCGCACTACGGGCAGTTCCTGGGCATCCAGGGAGGCAAAGGTGGAAGGCCCTGAGGCATGCTTATGCCGGGGCATGAGGGCAGGCGTGGGAGCGTCATCCTCGGTCTGTATGCGCTCGCGGACCCGCGGATCCAGACGTTCGCTTACAGTCTCCACCAGGTGGTCCCGCCCCTGCTGTCCGCGGGCATGGGTGCCCGCAGAGTCGGCGCTATGTGCAAGCATGCGCGCCATGTCCGCGGGCGTAATCATACTCCAACTTTACGTAAGGTAATGTGCAGGTGGGGTAACGGTATGCTAGTAGGCGCATCAACTCCGTAGGAAAGGGTGAGCGTGGATTTCCAAGTCTGGCCGGAGGCCATCGAGCTCGGGCGCCTCTTCGCCGAGCAGGGATATGAACTGGCGTTGGTAGGGGGTCCTGTACGCGATCTGCTCCTGCACCGGCACTCCCACGACCTGGACTTCTGCACCTCAGCCCGGCCCGAGCAATTCGAGCCCATCCTGCGTCACTGGGGATCGGGCTTCTGGGACATGGGGCGCAAATTCGGCACCTTGGGCGCGCTGCGGCGGCGTCCTGACGGAACCGAGGTCAAGGTGGAGGTGACCACCTACCGGCGAGACACCTACGATCCCAACTCCCGCAAGCCCGAGGTGGACTATGGGGACAGCCTTGAGGGCGACCTTTCGCGGCGCGACTTCACCGTCAACGCCATGGCCCTGCGGGTGCCCGACCTGGTCTTTGTGGATCCCTACCGGGGGGCCAACGACCTGGCCAAGCAGGTGCTGCGGACCCCGGTGGACCCCCGTCAGTCCTTCGACGACGACCCCCTGCGGATGATGCGGGCCGTGCGGTTCGTGGCCCAGCTGGGATTCACCATCGCACCGGAGACCGCAGAGGCCATCACCCGCATGACCGATCGAATCAGCATCGTCTCGGCCGAGCGGATTCGCGACGAGCTGACCAAGCTCATGCTGGCCGACCACCCCGTCCAGGGCATCGAGGCCCTGGTGCAGTCCGGCCTGGCTGACATCGTTCTGCCCGAGATCCCCGCCCTGCAGCTGGAGATAGACGAGCATCACCGGCACAAGGACGTCTTCGAGCATACCCTGATGGTGGTGGACCGGGCCATCGCCCTGGAGACCGGACCTGACGGACCTGTGCCCGCCCCGGATCTGACCCTGCGCCTGGCTGCCCTGCTGCACGACATCGGCAAACCCGCCACCAGACGCTTTGAGCCCGGTGGCAAGGTCAGTTTCCATCACCATGATGCAGTCGGGGCCCGGCTGGCCCGCAAGCGCCTGAAGGCCCTGCGCTTCGACCACCACCTGATCGCCGACGTCTGCGACCTGATCTCCATGCACCTGCGCTTCCACGGCTACGTGGACGAGCGGTGGACCGATGCGGCCGTACGCCGCTACGCCCGGGAGACCGGTCCTCTTTATGAGCGGCTCAACCGCCTGACCCGGGCCGATGCGACCACCCGCAACAAGCGCAAGGCCCAGGTCTTCTCCTCCGCTATGGACGAGTTGGAGGACAGGGTGGCTCAACTGCGTCGGCAGGAGGATCTGGATGCCATCCGGCCAGACTTGAATGGAAAACAGATCATGCAGATTCTGGGCCTCAAGCCGGGACCGCAGGTGGGACGCGCCTATCAGCACATGCTGGACTACCGCCTGGATCAGGGCCCGGTCGACCAGCAGACAGCCGAGCAGGAGCTGCGGGACTGGTGGCAGAGCCAGGGCTAGAGCCAGGCCTGGTCCGCATTCTGCAGGTTCGGCTGCCGCCGGATTATATGTGGAAGATGTTTGCCTGGTCATCAGGTGCCAGGTTGGTATTGGCTGTGATTGTTGTACGGCCCGGACTGTTGCTTACTTGTGTGAAGTGTTCATGCTGCCTGTCATGCGGGCCTGCTTTTGGCGGCTTTTGGCGGCTGTGGCGGCTCCTGCGGTGAGCAGTCCTATGGCGAGCAGAAGGAGCATGCCGTCGCCTCCGGTCAGGGGCAGGCTGGCGATGGGCAGGTACCGGTAGGTGTTGCCCTTGTCGGTTTCCTGCTGTTTGCCGTCCTGGGTCCAGTCGATGGCCACGGGCGCCAGCCCTGGCGTGTAAGGGGGAGTGGTCACCTTCCAGGTGCCGTCGGGGCTGGGCTTGAGGTCCTTGCCTGCGGCGAGGCACGTGCCCTGCCCCTGATTCTGGCCGAAGCATACGCTGGTGGTCTGCGGCTCTCCGGGGAAGCTGACCGGTCCCGGCCGGCTGGCCGGCCAGGCGTTGGAGGGGGCGCGCCCCAGCTGACCGTTGCCGTTGTTTCCCCAGGTGTAAAGCTGGCCGTCGGAGCCGATGGCTGCGGAATGATACCATCCCACGCCGGATTGTTTCCAGGCGAATCCCTTGGGCGCCCCCTGGGGCTTGCTGACCAGGGTCGGCGTCTGCCGGTCGGTGGTGGTGCCGTCGCCCAGCTGGCCGCTGATGTTCCATCCCCAGGCGTACAGGTTCCCATCGGATCCGGAAGCTACAGAATCCCCGTCGCCTAGGCTGGCTTGTGTCCAGGTGAATCCATTGGACTTCGCGATCTGAATTGGCGTCTGCCGGTCGGTGGTGGTGCCGTCGCCCAGCTGGCTCTCGGAATTTCTTCCCCAGGTGTACAGGCCGCCGTCGGAGCCGATGGCTGCGGAATGATGTTCTCCTAGGCTGGCTTGTGTCCAGGTGAATCCTTCTGGCGCTCCTTGGGGCTTACCGATTTGCACTGGCATGTTCCGCTTGGTGGTGGTGCCGTCGCCTAGTTCGCCGTACTGATTGTCTCCCCAGGTGTAGAGGCCTCCGTCGGAGCCGATGGCTGCGGAATGCCAGCCGCCTAGGTTGACCTGTTTCCAGGTGAATCCTTCAGGTGCGTCTTGGGGCTTACCTATCAGGACTGGCCTGCTCTGGTTGGTGGTGGTGCCGTTGCCAAGCTGGCCGTATTCGTTGTACCCCCAAGTGTAGAGGCTGCCGTCGGAGCCGATGGCCGCGGAATGAAAGCCGCCTAGGTTGACCTGTTTCCAGGTGAATCCTTTGGGTGCTCCATCGGGCTTACTTATCAGGACTGGTCTGTTCTGGTTGGTGGTGGTGCCGTTGCCCAGCTGACCACTGCCATTGTCCCCCCAGGCGTACAGGTTGCCGTCGGAGCCGATGGCTGCGGAATGCCAGCCGCCGAGGATGACCTGTTTCCAGGTGAACCCGTCCGCCGCCCCCTGAGGCTTGTCGACCAGGGTCGGCCTGCTCCGGCTGGTGTTGGTGCCGTCGCCCAGCTGTCCGTCGTCGTTGCCTCCCCAAGTGTAGAGGTTGCCGTCTGAGCCGATGGCTGCGGAATGGTTGTAGCCCAGTCTGATCTGGTTGAATCTGATGCCTCGCTGTGCGGGCGGAGTCAGGGTCACCTCGGTGCCGCCGGTCTCGGGCCCATGGTCCGGGCTGATGGACCAGTGCTGCGTGTCTTCCCTGGTCCAGTGGGCGGTCAGGGTGGTGTCATGGGTGACTGGCTGGCTGAAGTCGTAGGCGACATCGCCTTGGAACCAGCCGTCGAACAGGCAGCCTTCGGCCCTCGGGTCCGGGTAGGGGCGTTCCGTCTGCCCGTCCTGGGTGACGGACTGGCTGGGGGGCATGCCCGTGGGGGTGGGGCAGGAATCGTTTTTGGAATTGAAGCCGACTTGGTATTGGGGGGCGATGTACGTGTATTGCAGGTGATCGTCCGGCTGCGGCCCGTTCCGGCTCCAGCCGACCGTCACGTCCACGCCCCCCGGCTCATGCTTGGGCGTGGATACCTGCCAGGTGCCGTCTTGGTTGGCCGTGATCCCTGTGGCCTTGGCCTGGCCGAACAGGACGCTGGTGGGCGTGACGGCGCCGGGGAAGTTGACCATGCCCGGCTTATTCCAGCTGGTGGTGGTGCCGTTGCCCAGCTGGCCGTTGCCGTTGACTCCCCAGGTGTAGAGGTTGCCGTCCGAGCCGATCGCTGCGGTATGGTTGCATCCTGGGATCGTGTATTTCCAGGTGAACCCGGCGGGTGCGCCTTGGGGCTTGCTGACCGGGATTGGCCTGCCCCGGGTGGTGTTGGTGCCATCGCCCAGCTGACCGTTTTCGTTGCTTCCCCAGATGTAGAAGTTGCCGTCCGAGCCCAACGCCTCGGTATGCCAGTCGCCTAGGTTGACCTGTTTCCAGGTGAACCCGGCGGGTGCGCCTTGGGGCTTGCTGACCAGGGTGGGCGTGTGCCGGTCGGTGTTGGTGCCGTCGCCCAGCTGGGTTCTGTAGTTCTGCCCCCAGGTGTAGAGGTTGCCGTCCGAGCCGATTGCCGCGGAATGCTGCCAGCCTATGCTGACCTGTTTCCAGGTGAACCCGGCGGGTGCGCCTTGGGGCTTCTTGACCAGGGTGGGCGTGTGCCGGTCGGTGGTAGTGCCGTCGCCCAGCTGGCCGCTGAAGTTCCATCCCCAGGTGTAGAGGTTGCCGTCCGAGCCTATAGCTCCGGAATGATTGCAGCTAAGGCTGGCCTGTTTCCAGGTGAATCCTGCTGGCGTGCCTTGGGGCTTGTCGACCTTGATCGGCCTGGTCTGGTTGGTGGTGGTGCCGTTGCCCAGCTGCCCATACTGGTTGTTTCCCCAGATGTAGAGGTTGCCGTCCGAACCGAATGCTGCGGTACTCAAGTCGCCTAGGGTGAATTGTTTCCAGGTGAATCCTGCTGGCGTGCCTTGGGGCTTGTCGACCGGGGCCGGTGCGTTCCGCTTGGTGGTGGTGCCGTCGCCCAGCTGGCCGCGGCCGTTTTGGCCCCAGATGTAGAGGTTGCCGTCCGAACCGAATGCCGCAGAATGGTCCCAGCCTATGCTGACTTCTTTCCAAATGAATTTTTCCGGCGTGCCCTTGGGCTTTTTGACTTGGACTGGTGTGGACCGGTTGGTGTTGGTGCCGTCGCCCAGCTCGCCAGCGCCATTGTCTCCCCAGGTGTAGAGGTTGCCGTCCGAGCTGATGGCCGCGGAATGAAGGCCGCCCATGCTGAGTTGGCTGAGTCTGATGCCGCGTTGCGCGGGCGGGGTGAGGGTGACCTTGGCGCCCCCGGCTATGGGCCCTTGGCTGGGGCTGATGGCCCAATGGCCGTCTCCCTTGGTCCAGTGGGCGGTGAGGGTGATGCTGCCGGTGACGGGCTGGGTGAAGTCGTAGGCGACGTCGCCTTGGAACCAGCCGTCGAACAGGTATCCGTCCCTGACGGGGTCGGGGCTGGGCCGACTGGCCTGGCCCCCGTCGGGGACGGTCTGCCTGCCAACGCTGCCGCCGCCTGCCGTGTCGAAGCTGACCGTCCAGGCTGCGTAGGACCGGGCCTGGACGGCATCAGCATCGCCGGCAGTGTCGAGCGTGGGTGAGGAAGGCATCGGGGTCGTGTGGCTCAGGGGTGAGGACGTTGGTGGGGAAGGCATTGGTGGGGAGGAGGACGGCGATACGGCCTGCGGGCTATCATCCCCCTGCTGTTTGTCCAGGGTGATGGGCGTGGCTTCTCCGGATGGACTGCCGGTGCTCCCGGCCAAAGCAGGTGTGCAGGACAGGGCTAGGAGAAAGGCCAGGGCTGCTGCTGCCATGCCTGAACGCTGACGCATGATGAGTCGACCCCCTTCTTCGCAGAGCCTGTACAGCATCCCCCGGAGATCGCACTCAAAACTGTATCAAAAAGCTGTACTAAGAAGCTGTATCAAGTCCCCAAACACCCACGACCCCAAGGTGTTACACCTACTACCATACCATGCGCGCAAACGCCTACGGTTGAAGGTTCTACAACAGCCGGGTCCGCGCTCCTGGGCGGGATGCCAGGCCGGCAACATTGCTGCGGTGTCAGGCCTTGGGAGCCTTGGGCAGGTTCTTCAGGGAGGAGGGGTCGGCCAGGCAGCCCTTGATGGCTTTGATGTTACGGCCGACGACAGAGGTGCTGTCCTCGTCGTTCAGATCGGTAAAGGTTGCCCCGATGACCACATCGATCAGATCGTCGCTGCGGTCGTCCATGACCAGCACGGCATCGTTGAATTGGGATCCCACCGTGTAGCCGCGGTCAATGGCCGAGGCGCCGAAGCGTATCTGGGTGCGCGCTGTCTCGGTCTTGCCCGGATAGTCTGCTACATCCTGCATGTTGAATCCCCGATTGCGCAGGGCCGACGCCAGAGCAGTGGCCAGACCGGACTTGTTGGTTCCGTTGAGCACCCGCACACGGATGTCGGGGTGGTTGACCAGCTTGGACTTGTCGGGCGGACAGGGCACAGCGACCCCATAGTTGGGCTTGGCGATGGTGGCATGTTTGGCGGTATGCCCGATGGATCCGAAGATGATCAGACCACAGATGACCAGGATGACCACCAGGGCGCTGACGGCTATAGTGAAGACCATCTTCTGCCGCCGTCGTACGAACTGCCTGCGGGCCTCGCGTTCGTCGAGTGGTTCGGGATTCATCATGTTGCCTACTCTACTGTCCATGGGTGACTCGTAGGGGGACCATCCTGGGCAGGACTGGCGAGTCAGCCTCAATGATTCTGTCTACGGCATTCTGCTCCCGCCAGAGTCTTATCAGTGTAGCCGCTTGGTCCAAGTGAGGAACCATGGCCACCACCGATGGGCCAGATCCCGAGACGAAAGCTGGCCCTGCCCCTGCCCGCCGGGCCAGATCCAGAGCCAGGAGCGAGCGTGGGTGAAGAGCACAGGCGGTTTTTTGCAGGTCGTTCAGGTCGCCGGGGCCGGGGCCGATCGCGTCGAAGGCCTTGTATACCTGGGCCGTGCTCAGCTGATCTTCATAGGCGCCGATCAGCAGGCGGCCGGTCAGTCCGGCATTGCGCAAACTTCGAGCCTCCGCACCTGTCGGATCCAAGGGCTCCAGAACCTGGCCGAAACCCGAGCCGTGGCTGAGGCCACCATGCAGACAGAAGGGCAGGTCTGCGCCCAGCCCGGCGGCGATCTCATCCAGTTCAGCTGCGCTCAGCCCGAGCTCCCAGAGCCGGTTCAGGCCCAGCATGGTTCCGGCCGCATCCGTGGAGCCCCCGGCCAGACCGGCACCCACCGGTATTCGCTTAATGATGCGGATGGCCACATCCGGCTGGCGCCCGGTGGCCTGAGCCATGACTAGGAGGGCCTTGACGGCCAGGTTTGCATGGGGATCAGCGTCATGGTCGGCCAGATCGCCCAGATGCTCGCCCTCCATGTGCAGCCTGAAGCCGCTGCCGGGCTCTCTTGGGCTCAGTTCCACTCTGTCCAGGATGCTTACGGCACTGTAGATGGTGTCCAGGCGGTGACGGCCGCCCCAATCCGCTCGGGCGGGTCCGACCCGAAGCAGCAGGTTGATCTTTGCCGGGCAGTCCAGGGCGATTCCCTCCCCGCCGACGGCCGGGCTCACGCGGCCACCTCGCGGCCGGCCCGCTCCAGGGCGGCGAATTCTGCAATGGTCATGGTCTCTCCGCGTCGGCTCGGATCGATGCCCGCCGCCTTGAAGGCCTCGGGGGGCACCAGGCCCTTCAGGGCAGCATGCAGGGTCTTGCGGCGCTGGCCGAAGGCGGCGTCGATCAGAGCGAAAACCCGATTCCGCGTGCGCTCATCCTCGCCGATGTGCCCTTCCTCGTTACGGACAAAGGAGACCAGGGCCGAGTCGACATTGGGAGCAGGCCAGAAGACGTGACGTCCGATCTTGCCCGCTTGGGCGGCACGGCCGTACCAGGCCAGCTTCAGGCTGGGGGCGCCGTAGACCTTGGAACCCGGGCCAGCAGTCAGGCGGTCCGCCACCTCCTTCTGGACCATGACCAGGAACCGGCTCAGATTGGCGAACCGGGCCAGGAGGGTCAGGATGATGGGAGTGGCTACGTTGTAGGGCAGGTTGGCTACCAGGGTCAGGTCGGCGCTTCTGCCCGCGTCGTCTGCCAGCTGAGGGGTCAGGGTCAGGGCATCCCGGTTGATCACGGTCAGCCGGTCCAAGGCTTCCGGCATGCGTTCGCTGACGGTCTCAGGCAGGCGCCGGGCCAGCCCGGAGTCGATCTCGTCGGCGGTCACCAGACAGCCCGCCTCCAGTAGCCCAAGGGTCAGGGATCCCAGACCTGGACCCACCTCCAGAACGGACTGACCGGGTTTCACCTCTGCCAGGCGCACGATCCTGCGGACAGTGCCTGGATCGATAACGAAGTTCTGGCCCAGACGCTTGGTGGGATGGATGCCGGCCTGGTCGGCGATGCGTCGGATATCGGCGGCACCCAGAAGGCGGTCGCTCTCGCTTCTAGTGTTCATGTCGGTTCGCTGCTCGTGAATGTAGTAGGGGGGTCAGTACCAGTTGTACTGCTCGGAGTGGCGCCAGGCCGTGCTGGGGTTTCCGTATCGTTGGCCGATATACCAGAGGCCCCAGTCGATTTGGATGGCAGCGTCGTCACGCCAGTTGGCACCGAATTGACTCATTTTAGAGCCCGGCAGGCTTTGGGGGATGCCGTAGGCACCGGAAAGGTTCTCGGCATCCCATTGCCATCCTGACTCCTTGTTCCAGAGTTTCACCAAGTCATCGAATTGCGAACCTGTCCATCCGCGCTGAGCAGCTGCACCCGAGGCATAGGCTTGGGCTACGCCGGGTCCTGCATGCCAAAGGCCGCTTGGCGATGGGCTTGGCGATGGCGGCGGGGCTGGTGTGTTTTCGGCCTGACTCGGGGGATCCGGCTTGGTCGTTGCATTCGAGCCTGATGGCTGTGATGCCTGCGGGGGCGTGGCAGTTGTCTTTCCCGACTGCGCATCCTTGTTCGGCGAGGCGCTTGGGGAGGAAGTGTCCTTGGCATGATCGGACCCCTTGTCCTTGGACTGCTGCCCGCTGCTCTGCCCCTCCTTTGGCTTGTCAGGGCCGACGGCCACCACCTGATCCACTGGCATGGCCACAGTCTCCTCCTTGACGACCTGCTCCGATTCTGCCTGTCCGTCCACATAGGTGACCTGGATGGTCTGCAGACGCTGGCCGGCTACGCCTTCCTGTCGGATCTGGGTCTGGCCTGGCGCCAGGTTTGGGTCGACCACGGTACGTGTAGCAAAGGCCAGGGGGATGGTCTTCTGGGTGTTCCCGTGGGTGACCCGACGGACACGCAGCACGGTGACGCCCTGGTCGCGCTCCACGCTGACCCGGTCCTCCTTGCCTGGCACGATGCCCTTTGAGTCCAGGATGGAGGCGGCTGGGAGCTTGCCGTCGGGGGCCACCGAGGTCTTCCCGTCAGCTATGACCGTGACCGGCCCCGCCTGGTTGATGACCAGACCGCCGGTCAGCTGGTTGTAGACGTTGCCTATATCCACAGTGACCTTCATGGCCTGCTTGCGGTTCTCCTCGAAGAATCCCAGCAGCTGGTCCATGCTGGTGGCTGTGGTCCAGAAGGGCACCCGCTGGCCCTGGATGACGATGGTGGTCTGATAGGCGGAACGTACGGTGACTGCCGCATGGTTGCGCAGCTGGCCTCCGGAGCTGGAATCGACCAGGTCGTGGGTCTTGACCTTGATCCCCTGCTGGCGCAGCAGGCCGTCCACGCTGTAGGCGTAGGTGGTCACCATTTTGGTCTGGCCGTTGACGCTTAAAGCCACGCTCTTGCGTGCGGTGATGCCGAAGGCCAGGACCATGGCCAGAACGACCAGGAGTGCGCAGGAGGCCACGCGGATCCTTCTGAGCACGACGAAACGCCGCGGCGTCCAGCGTCTGGCCATGTGCTCGCCTCCCCGTTCCTGCCTTGTCTGTACCTGGCAATTCTAGCGGCGCGGGCATGGAGCCAAGCCAGACAATCAGCAAGGTCGGGCAAACATCCACATTTGTCACAGACGGGTGGCAATAAAAAAGCCGACTTGACCGTCATCGGTCAGTCGGCTTTTCAAGACCCGGGCCCTGGGCCGGCGGATCAACGTCAAGAGGACGGGAATGAAGGGGAATGATCCCGTCCTCGAATACGAACGGAGATGGTTGGGGAAAAGCTCCGTTCGTACTTCGGAGAACGAGCCTCCGAAATGACTTACTCGAGGGAAGTATTTGCAATTATCCAGGTAATGTCCATCATTATAGCCTGCCCGGAGACAAAGCTGAATAATCGGATTTTATGGTTCGTTCCTGGCGTAGAGCCTCCTGTCAGAGTCGAACTGACGACCTGCCGCTTACAAGGCGGCTGCTCTGGCCAACTGAGCTAAGGAGGCGGTCCCGGTGGTCCATTACAGCTCCGGGCCGCGGTACGGAATGATATCGTACCATCACCGTGCCCCCAAGGGGGACGCTGGACGCGAAATTTCTCTCGACCTGCCCGGTTCAGTCCAGCGAGCGCGGTTGGCCGGAGGCGCCGATGGCGGGCATGGCGCCCTTGACACCCACCTTGGACTGGTCCAGGCCCAGAGCCTTGAGCAGGCCCGAGCGGTAGTCCAGACCTGCTTGGGACAGGTTGCCCAGCTCCCAGTAATTGCCGTTGATGCGGACCGTGGGCGTGGTCATCTGCCCCTTGTTGGACCCGGAGGGATTCCAGAGCTCCTTGCGCAGGGGGGTGTAGGTGTCCATGGCCTTGATCCAAGCCTGGTAGTGGCCCTTGAGCGCCTGGTCAGCAACCTTGGGATCAACCCCGGCCTTGATGGCCTGCTGACGGATCTTGTCGTTGCTGACGGGGTGGTAGTCGGACTCGTCCGGCTGGAAGTCCTTGGCGTAGAGATTGGCGATGAAGGGCAGCAGGTGGTCCGGATCGTGCTGGGCCACGTAGATGGTGGCCGTGCCCGTCCTGGTCGAGTAGTTGTCGGTGGAGAGCCTGTCCATGAAGCTCATGGGATAGATGACCAGGTTGATCTGCCCGGCATCCACCAGACCGGTCAGGGTGGAGTCCAGCCCGCGATGCAGGGCGCCGCAGCCCGGGCACATGAAGTCCATGTAGATCTCCACCGTCGGAGCCTTGGCCACCGGTTTGCCCAGCCCTTGGGAGCTGATCAGAAAGCCGCCCTGGTCGTTGGCGGCCGAGGGCTTTTCCTTGACCTTTGCAACGGCCTGACGAGCCTGCTCCAGGTCCTGGGTCTTGACCGGGCGATGGCTGCGCCAGTACAGGAATCCGCCCAGAGCGATCAGCGCGACGAGCGCCACGGTGACGATGACGCCGATCATGGTCTGCTGGCGGCGCTCCTTGGCCTCCTGGAGCCGGCGGGCCTCTTCCTGGGCCTTGAGCGCGGCCTTGCGGTTCTGCTTGCCCTTGGACATGACCTGGATCCTTTCCTTGGCGTACTGAGCATAGTGTAGCCGCCAGGGGTGGAGCGCGGCCTTAGGCGCGCAGGAGGTGGATGGGGGCCCAGTCCATGGAGGGCTGGGCGATCAGCCCGGCCAGGAGGACGGCAATAATCAGCAGCCAGATCAGGAGCAGGATCCACCTGCGGCGGGGGTTGCCCGGCGCCGTGGGATCCTGGCGGCCCATGGGGATGCGACCCGCCGCCAGCCGCAGGACCATGTTGCCGCTGTTGGCCTTGGGGGCAGAGCGGTTCTGCGTCGGCAGGGTCGTCAACAGCCAGCCTGCCAGCGTCGCCAGGGCCATGGCCAGTCCGCCGGCGGACAGCGGCCTGGCCGCCGGCAGGGGGAGGGCCAGCAGGTGCTCGCCCAGGGTCAGGCCTGCGTGGACGGTGGTGAGGGCGCCCGCCCAGGTCAGCGGCAGAGCCACCAAAGCCTGGACGAGGATCATGCCCGGCAGGCGCAGCAGGGCGGCCGCCAGGCCCTTGAGCAGGTGCCAGGGGAGGGCGGCTGCGTTCAGCAGGCGGTCGGTGCTCCGCCGAGGGCCGTCGCGGCGCAGCTCGCGTTCGATCTGGGCTTTGATGCTCCATCCGGCAGTGCTCAGGGCCCAGAGAAGGATTCCGGCGGTTGCCAGGGCCGAAACCGGAGCCAGTGCTGTCAGCAGGGCAGGGAACATTCCCAGCATGACCAGGCAAGGGGTTCCGGCCTTCAGGTAGCGCAGACGTCGCATCTGGGCAGGGGGCTGGTCTCCCAACCAGTGGGCGTTTGCGTCATTGCCGTATCCGCTGGGTAGGGGCTGTGCCGGCGGTAGCGGATCCTGGACGGTGGTGGTTTGGAGATCTTGACGATCGGCTACTGGCTGGAGATCCTGCCAGGTCTGCGTCTGCTCCTGCTGCTCCTGGGCTGCTGGAAGGGGATTCAAAAGGCTGGTGGGCTGTTCCGAGTCGGGCATAAGGGTCGTCTGCTCATCGGTTCCGTTATCTGTCGGAGGTCGTGACCAGGCCGTCCGCGGACTGTCTGGATCGGCCTGGGTGATCGGCGGCATGGGCATGGTGGCCGGCTCAACGACCATGGTGGGCGCGTCGGCCTGCCCCTCAGCCTCCGAAGAGTCGCCGCCAAAAGGGCGCATCGTCCCCTGACCGCCCTTGTTGGGTTGCTGATCGTCTTGCTCCCCTTGCCAGGCCTGCGGATCCATGGCGTCCTGGCCGATGGCCTCCAGGAGCTCCTCGGGCGTGCAACGCGCACTCCTATCGGGGGAGAGGGCCGAGCGCAAGGCTCTCATGGTGCCGGTGGGAAGTCCGGACAGGTCGGCATTGCCCGAGGCCTCCCGTTCCAGGACCGCCATCATGGGTTTGTCGCCGAAGACCGCACGTCCGGTGGCCGCATAGGCCAGAACAGCGGCCGTGCTCCACCAGTCGGTTCCCTGGTCGGCCTCGGCTCCGTCGATGATCTCCGGGGCGATGAAGCCGGGGGTTCCCATGACCAGCCCGGTCCGGGTCACATGACTCTGCCCCTGGCCCATGGCGATGCCGAAGTCCACCAGCACCGGCCCCGAGACCGAGATCATGACATTGGTGGGCTTGATGTCCCGGTGGACGATGCCCGCCTGGTGGACGGCTGCGACGGCATCGGTCAGCTTCCGTGCCAGCCGCTCCAGATCGTCGCCCCGATAGGGGCCGTTGACAGCCACGTCGTCGCGAAGATTGCGCCCCTCGATCAGTTCGGTCACGATGAAAGCCAGGGCATCATCAAGTTCCATATCCACGATCCGGCAGACGCCCGGATGACGGATCCGTTGCAGGGCCAGAGCCTCGCGTCGCAGGCGCTCGCGGGCCGAGGCGCGGTCCCGTTCATCAGAGTTGTCTGGCGAGGTCTGCTCGTCCTCCTCCAGGGATTCCCGCAGGATCTTCATGGCGTAGTCCTGGCCCCCGCCATCCCGCGCACGCCAGACAGAACCCATGGCGCCGCCGCCCAGGGGCTCAATCAGGGTGTAGCCCCCGACCAGCCGTCCCGGCTTCAGGTCCAAACCCTCAAGATCGCTCATATCTCCATTGTGCCCCGACTGCTTGAAAAGGACCTGATTGTGGCCTCTGCTGTTTCGCGGCCTCGGCCGCTGGGAATCTGGCAGCCTGATCGGAGCCAGCGGCATAATGCATAAACAGGCGTTGATACAATATTATCGTTGGGGAAACATCCAAATATCAAGAAAGAAGGGGCTTCATGGAAGCTTCGCGCTTTGAAAAGGGATCTGAGGCCTTGGCCGCCATCGATGGCAAGGGTGGCCAGGCTGTCATCGACTCTCTTCAGGATATAGCGCCGGACCTTGGCCGTTGGATTGTCGAATTCGCCTTTGGCGACATATACACCCGGAAGGGACTCGACCTTCAGCAGCGTGAGCTGGTCACCATAGGCAGCCTGGTGACGCAGGGCGACACGGCTCCGCAGTTGGCCGTTCACATACAGGGGGCCTTGAATGTGGGGCTGAGCAAGGCGGCCGTGGTTGAAGCCATACTCCAATGTGCTCCCTACGTGGGTTTCCCGAGGGTCATTAATGCGATCAACGTGGCCAGGACGGTCTTCGAGCGCGATGCTGAGGATTCCGACAAGCCCAAGGATTGAGTCGGCAAGGGTTCACACGTCGAATTCAGACCTTGGTGTATAGTGGGCACTGGCTCAAGGGAGAGTTTCTCTTAACCACAAAATAGAAAACCGTCGCATGGCCATACCGATGTCGGTGTTGACCCCGGGACGGAAACCACAGTGAACATCAACCCCTTCACTACGGATCGTTCGGCACGTACCTGCCGATGAAAGGATGAATAATGGCAGAAGTGGTATTCGACCACGTCACTCGTATCTACCCGGGCAACGATGAGCCCTCGGTCAGTGACCTCAGTCTGGACATTAGAGACGGTGAATTCCTTGTTCTGGTAGGGCCTTCCGGCTGCGGAAAGTCCACCACCCTGCGCATGCTGGCCGGCCTTGAGGAGGTCAACAAGGGCCGCATCATGATTGGCGACAAGGACGTGACGACCATGCAGCCCAAGGACCGCGACATCGCCATGGTCTTCCAGAACTACGCCCTTTACCCTCATATGACCGTGGCCGACAACATGGGCTTCGCCCTGAAGATCGCCGGCACCCCCAAGGATGAGATTCGCCAGCGGGTGGAGAAGGCCGCCGAGGTGCTGGATTTGACCGAGTACCTGGACCGCAAGCCCAAGGCTCTGTCCGGTGGCCAGCGTCAGCGTGTGGCCATGGGGCGCGCCATTGTGCGTCAGCCCAAGGTCTTCCTGATGGATGAGCCTCTGTCCAACCTGGACGCCAAGCTGCGTGTCCAGACCCGTACCCAGATCGCCGCCCTGCAGCGTCAGCTCAACGTCACCACCCTGTATGTGACCCACGATCAGACCGAGGCTCTGACCATGGGCGACAGGATCGCCGTCATCAAGCTGGGCGTCCTGCAGCAGGTGGGTGCGCCTACCGAGCTCTACGATCGGCCCGAGAACGTCTTCGTGGCCGGCTTCATCGGCTCGCCCTCCATGAACATCAACATCCACCCCGTGGTCAACGGGCAGGCCAAGATCGGCGAGGACACCATCAGCCTGCCGCGCGAAGCCGTCGACAAGCTGACCCCCGACGACCAGGGCAAGATCGTCGTGGGCTTCCGTCCCGAGAATGCTTCTCTGGCCGGTGCCGACGAGCCGGATGCCTTCTCCCTGAAGGTGGCCAACGTGGAGGATCTAGGCTCCGACGGCTACATCTACGGCAACATTCTGACCGACAACAGCGCGGCTGAGCAGGCCATCGTCATGTCTGACCAGAACAAGTTGACCACCATCCGCGTCAATCCGCGCGACCTGCCCAAGGTGGGCGACGTGGTCAAGATCCACATCGATCCTGAGAAGATGCACCTGTTCTCCCCGGCCAGCGAGCTGCGGCTGAACTGAGTCTTCCTGCGACCCTGCGGTTCGGCCACGGTTTCCCGCCGGTCCGCAGGGCCTGTATCGATCATTGATATCATCTCCTTTCCTTGTTCGACCGGGTGACCAGGAGCCCCGCGCGGCGCATCCGTGCGGGGCTCTTCCCGTATAGGATGGGCGGCGATGGGATGGATGAAGCATGACTAGCGTGAATATCAACCGGGCGACGGCCTCCTCTCTGGACCCCCGCGCCATGAAAGCCACCTCGATAAAGACCACAGCCGACCCCTCCTCCGAGCGGGAGCCGGCAGCCCTGCACATCACAGCCACCAGCTCCAACCCCAGGATGTTCACCCTGCCCTGGGAGAGGCCGCTGGCCACCTGGCCCCGGGATCTGCTGGCCAACCTGCCCAGAGGCATATCCCGGCACGTGGTGCGCTTCGTCCACGTGGGCGACGATGTCTATGCCATGAAGGAGATCACCCAGCGGGTGGCGGAGCGTGAGTACGAGCTCCTGCGCAAGCTGCAAAAGCTGGAGCTGCCTACGGTCAACCCCATAGCCGTGGTCACCGGTCGGCACACTCGCGAGGGCGAGCCCCTTGAGGCCATGCTGGTCACCCAGCACCTGAAGTTCTCGCTGCCCTACCGTGCCCTCTTTGCCCGCAACCTGCGTCCGGACACGGCCGAGCGGCTGATCGATGCTCTGGCGGTTCTTCTGGTAAGGCTCCATCTGGCCGGCTTCTACTGGGGCGACGTCTCCCTGTCCAACGTGCTCTTCCTGCGCGACGCCGATGCTTTCTCGGCCTTCCTGGTCGATGCCGAGACCGGCGATCTGCACGCCAGCCTGACCGACGGTCAGCGCGAGTACGACATCGACCTGGCCAGAACCAACATCATCGGCGAGCTCATGGATCTGGATTCCGGCAACCTGCTGGCCGGCGAGGTGGACGAGGTCGGTGTGGGCAACCGGCTGGTGGACCGCTACCACTCCCTCTGGAGCGCCCTGACGGACGTGGACAGCTTCGATCCGGACGAGATGTGGAAGATCGAACGCCGCGTCAACCGGCTCAACGATCTGGGCTTCGACGTGGACGAGCTGGAGATGAAGACCGAGGAGGACGGCAATCGGGTGCTGGTGCGCCCCAGGGTGGTCGATGCCGGCTACGCCTCCCGCAAGCTGCTGAGGCTGACCGGTCTGGATGTGCAGGAGAACCAGGCCCGGCGGTTGCTCAACGATCTGGATGCCTACCGGGCATCCACCTGGCGGCAGGGCGAGGACCTGGAGATTGTGGCCACCGACTGGATGCGCGAGGTCTTCGAGCCCACCGTGCGCATGATCCCGCCGGAATACCGCTCGCAGATCGAACCGGCCCAGTTCTTCCATGAGGTGCTTACCCACCGCTGGCTGATGGCCGAGAAGGCCGGCCACGACGTGCCCATGGCCGAGGCCGTGCAGAGCTACATCAGCGAGTCCCTGCCCGAGTACCGGCTGGACTCCGAGGACATGAAGACCATCAACGAAGAGGCCGACGCCGGGGTGGTCGATGACGAGATGAGTTGGCAGGACGCCCATGCCCAGGCTGGTCAGAGTAAGCAAACTGCCCGTGATCAGACTGACAAGGATGCAAATGGCCATGAAGCGGGGGGCCATGACGCAGCCAACAGTGGGATGACTGACCAAACCAGTGTTGGAGGCCAGACCGGAGCGGGCACCCAGAAGGATCGTGACCGGGCAGGCGAGGAGGTGCCGTCGCAACCAGCCTTTGAAGACGAGAATGGCGGCCGAGGCTCGCTGAGATCGGTCTACGCCCCCGGCAGCCTGGATGCGGCTGCCGATGAGGACGATCAGGACGATGCGGTCTGGGCCTCCAGTTGACTCTTGAGTTTGTGCGACACCGGTCTGTTGCATGCTGGCTGAGGCGCGCAGGCTGTTGCCGCTTGGGTCTGCCCGTCTTCAGATTGCCGGTGCCTGTCTGGGGCTATTTGGCTTGGCTGGCGGACCGTCGGCGTGCCATGGCTACGGCGTACAGGCTGATGCCGGCCGCCACCGAAGCGTTCAGGGATTCCACCGAGCTGGAGATGGGGATGGAGGCCAGGGCATCGCAGTTCTCTCGGACCAGGCGGCTCAGCCCCTTGCCCTCGGAGCCCAGGACCACCACCAGCGGATCGGTTTCGAAGCCTGTCTCGCCCACTGTGGTGGTGCCTGCGCCGTCCAGGCCGACCGCATAGTAGCCGTGCTCCTTGAGTCCTTGAATGGCCTTGGTCAGATTGACCACACGGGCCACGGGCAGATGGGCGGCGGCCCCGGCAGACACCTTCCAGGCTGCAGCTGTGACCGAGGCGCTGCGACGCTCGGGCAGAACCACCCCCGAGGCTCCGAAGGCCGCGGCTGAACGGATCACTGCCCCCAGATTCTGTGGGTCGGTGACCCCGTCCAGGGCGATGAACAGCGGGCGGGCGGCAACCCTGGTTGCTTGGTCGGCCCCTTCCAGGGCGGCCGCGTGCTTCTCGGCCCTGTCGACCAGGCTCTGCAGGGAGGCGTACTGGTAGGGCTGAACCTTGAGGACCACGCCCTGGTGGTTGCTGGACCGGGCGATGCGGTTCATTTCCAGACGGTCGGCTTCCAGCAGGTTGAGTCCCTCCTGTCCTGCCAGCCGCACGATCTCCCTGGTCCTGTCGTCGTGTTCCATCCGGGCGGCCAGATAGAGCTGACTGGCCGGGACTCCTACACGCAGGGCTTCCAGGACTGCGTTGCGGCCGATGACCAGATCGTCGGAATCAGAGGTGAACCGGTCGGCCCGGCGGCGGGCTGCCAGACGTGGATCGGCCGCCTGCCTGCGCTGGGCCGCCTGCCGGGCCTTATAGGCCTTGTGGTAGACGCGATCCTCGGCCTTGGGGGTAGGCCCCCGGCCGCGCAGTTTGTTGCGGTGCTTGCCGCCCGAACCCTTGGTCGGGCCTTTCTTGTTAGCCATGTCTTCAGTGTAAAGGCAGGCGGGAACCGGTTGGCTGTCTGTCGGTCTCAACATCTGCAGGGTGAAGACACGCTCTACCTTTATCGTTCAGGCCGCGCAGACCGGCCGTGCGGGTCATCCCAGAGCGGCTACCTGATCAGGATCTGGGAACTCCATCCACTCGACCGGGGACTGTCCCTTCGATGCCGGGGTGACGGCGATGTGGGCCATGGATGACCGGCCTGAAGCCCCGTGCCAGTGTCTGACGCCAGCCGGGCAGAAGACCACATCACCTGGTTCCAGTCTGCGCGGCTGATGGCCTTCCTCCTGCTCCCACCCTTGCCCGGCGGTGACGATCAGGAGCTGACCATGCGGGTGGGTGTGCCAACGGTTGACGCATCCGGGTGCGAAGGTCACATTGCTGGCTGAGCATTCCGCGTCCGGATCGGTCAGGGGGTGCAGCCAGACATGGCCGGTGAAGTTGGGTCCGTCTGCCGAATCTCCCAATGGATAGGGCCCTGAATCCGGCTCAGTCCCGGCTTTAGATGGGGTTGCAGCGGTATCCTGGTTCTCGTCGTCGCTGTCGCCCTCACCATAGACCTCCTTGGCCAGGTCGAAAGCCGACCATGCCTTGGGCCATCCCGCATAGAAGGCCAGGTGGGTGATCAGCGCCACCATTTCAGTGCGGGTAACGCCATTGCCCTTGGCCATGGCCATATGGCTCTTCAACTGGGGGAAGAGCCCCATGCTCATCAGACCTGCGCAGGTGATCATGCTGCGGTCCCGAGCCGAAAGTTCGTCCTCGCGGGACCAGACCTGGCCGAAGAGCACATCGTCGTTGAGGTGGGCGAATTGTGGTGCGAGCCGACCGAGTTGGTCGTGGCCCGCCGTTTGTTTGATTGCCATGGGTTGATCTCCTTGCCGTCATCTTGGCCGGGTCATTCCGGCAGGTTCAGCTATACCCCTTCGAGTGCGCTCGAAGTCAAGGTGATGGCGGAAGCGGCTGCTGGCAGTCAGCCCGAGACGTCGGCCTTGTAGAAGTTGACGTAGGAGCGGGAAGGGGTCGGACCGCGCTGGCCCTGGTAGTGGGAGCCGTTGTGCTTGGATCCATAGGGGTACTGGGCGGGCGAGGAGAGCTGGAAGAAGCACATCTGGCCGATCTTCATGCCAGGCCAGAGCTTGACCGGCAGGGTGCTCACGTTGGACAGCTCCAGGGTGATGTGCCCTTCAAAGCCCGGATCGACGAACCCGGCGGTGGAGTGGGTCAGAATGCCCAGACGGCCCAGGGAGCTCTTGCCCTCCAGCCGTGCGGCCAGCGTCGAGTCCAGCTTGACGTACTCCCAGGTGGATCCCAGAACGAACTCGCCTGGATGCAGGATCCAGGGCTCGTCCTTGGGCACCTCGAACTGCTCGGTCAGTGCGCCCTGGTCCTCTGCCGGATCCACGTAGGTGTACTGATGGTTGTTGAAGACCCGGAAGTAGCGGTCCAGGCGCACGTCCACGCTGGAGGGCTGGACCATGGCAGGCGTCCACGGGTCCAGATTCAGGTGTCCTGCCTGGTGGGCATCCAGGATGTCATGGTCGCTGAGCAACATGCCTAGGTATCTCCTTCAGGTTCGTTGATCGAGGGTCTCTCCTCTGACGGGAAACCATCCGGAATCCAGTCTAACCGGCCCTATGCCCGCTTTCTGACCTGGCCGGATTCACAGAGAATTTTCAGATAACACTATCGTCACTACAAGGTAGCTGTTCTTTACTATAGATATCGGCTCAAAAACCGAACGGGCGGTTGACCTCCGTCCGACAACTGATTTCCCTTTCTTCTCTCTCGCCCGGCGGTGTTCAAGCACCGCCGGGTTCTCTTCATTTTGGGGGAAGGATCAGTGTGCCGACGTTTCACGTGAAACCACCTGGCCAATGGCTCGATTGAGTTCGTTGAGGCTTATTGCAGGACAGTAGGGCGTTCGCAAACCCATGAGACGTCTAGTGTTTGATCGGGCCGGGCTTCTGTTCCTTGAGCTTCCATCTCCTTTGGATTTGAGACTCATGGTCGGCAGATCTCCAAGATGGGTTCGAAAGTTCCGGGCACTCGCATTCTCTGGTTCAGATTCCTCTTCTCTGATGTCTATATAAATTATGTTTCGGTGTACGGCCCGAGTCGTAGGCACAGAATTGAAGACAGGAGCTGAAGATATGGAAGAACCCCCGTCAGTTATGGCTATGACGGGGGTCCTCCACCGGGGGGAGGGGCGGCGATCTTCTTGCCTTCGGCGGCTGAGGGAAGAGGGGGACTATCACAATGCCGAAAGCAGTCCGAACTCCGCTTCCTCCCCGGTTCGCGCGGCCGGGTGCCGGGCCTGGACCTGACCCATTCCCAAGGCTGGGAAGAGCGGACCGGGCCGTGCGGCTATCCGACCAAGAATGTGTGGGTCACACCAGCCTCACTCCTGGGGAGCCTTGGCTGACATGGCCTTGTGGAAGACGGCCACGATGATCAGGGCCAGCAGGGCGGCCAGCGCCATGACCCAGAACATGTTGGCCACCTGGGCCTGGATGCCGGTCTTGACGCCCGCCAGTGCATGCGACCCGAATTGGGGATTGGCCATGAGTCCGCTGTAGACGGCCATGCCGATGGAGGCCGAGGTGTTCATCATCAGATCCCCGATGCCGATGCCGCGTCCATTCTGGTCCACCGGCAGGGTGGCCGAGAAGGAGTCGTAGAGAGGCGTGTAGGACATGGTGATGCCGGCGATGAAGACCGAGGCCAGCGCGGTCAGAACCCAGAAGCCCGAGGTGAGCATCAGGGCCGAACCTGCAGCTCCGGCGATCATGAGCAGGGCAGACAGAATCAGCATGGGCAGGCGTCCCATGGCGTTCATGATGACTCCGGACAGGCAGCCCACCAGGGTGGCCACGATGTAGACGATGGTCAGGCAGAGGGAGACCTGGCTCAGGGAGATCCCGTAGATGCGGTCGCCGATCACGTTGTAGATGGGCACGCAGGCGAAGTTGAAGAAGTAGAAGACGAAGAGGGCCAGCAGGACAGCCATGTAGGCGCCGTTGGTCACGAATCCGCGGCTCAGGAAGGGGTTGGCGCCCTTCCAGACGTAGCCGGCGAAGATCAGGATCAGGATGGCCAGCACTCCCAGCATCCAGGTGGCCGGGAAGGAGAAGTAGACGGCTACGAATCCGGCGATCAGCGCGAACAGGGCGATGCCGAAGACATCGATGCGCTCGCCCTTGATGCCGGTGTCAGGCGTGTACTTGAGCACCGGAGGGATCAAAAGAACGGAGACCAGCGGCACCAGGAAGAGGTAGCGCCAATCGATGGAGGTGATCAGTCCGCCGGCGAAGATGCCCACGGCAGAGGATGCGTAGTAGACAGCGTTGAAGATGCCCAGATAGAAGGCGCGCTCCTTGTCGCTCAGGTATTTCATGGCCATGACCAGGAAGACCGAGCCGGCCACCTGGCCACCCGCGGTCTGGATCATGCGGGCCAGGACCACGGCCCAGAAGTTCGATGCGCCGAAGAAGCCCAGGAGGCTGCCGATGATCAGGGCGCCCACGCCGAACAGGGTCATCTTCCGGGGGGAGATGTAGTCGCAGAGGGTTCCGTAGAGCATGCAGACCACGCCCAGGACGATGCCGGGCAGGGTGCTGATCAGCGAGGCGTTGGCGGACATCCCCAGGGAGTCGCCCACGTTCTGGAAGACCAGGTTGAAGGCCTGGATCATCAGTGTGCCCAGCAGGAAGATGGTCAGCAGGGCCGGCAGGGCCCGCTTGGTGCTGCGGCGGTTTTCGTCCACGGTCGCTTCGGTAGCCTCGGTGGTGATGGATTCGCTCATGACTGCCGTCCTTCTATCGTTCGCTCTCGGTCTTGCGCACCAGGGTCAGAAGCCTGTCCATGAAGCGCCGGGTGAACCGCTCGGTGTCGACTGACAGGGCCACCTTGGTGTTCTTGACCGGGTCCAGGAGCCTGCTGGGGTCGCCGATGGTACGGGCCCGCTGTGGCCCCTCGGTCTCGACCATCAGGTTGGTGGCGAAGGTGGTGACCAGGCTGGGGTCGATGGCCACGGCGGCGGCCAGGGGGTCGTGCAGGTTGCAGCCGCCCAGGTAGACCCCGCTCTCCTTTTCGCTGATGTCGATGTAGTAGTCGGTCATGTCTGCCAGGAAGCGGCCGGCGCTGGTGCCTGTGGCACGCAGGGCCTCAGTGTCCTCGCGGCTCATCAGCGCCTGGGTGGTCACGTCCAGGCCAACCATGGTGATGTCTGCGGTGGTGGCGAAGACCCGGTTGGCGGCCTCGGGATCCTGGTTGATGTTGGCTTCCGCGAAGGGGCCTACGTTGCCCGGCTGGGTCAGCGTGCCGCCCATCATGACAATGCTGATGCGGTCGACGATGTCGGGGGCCTTTTCCAGGGCGGCGGCGATGGTGGTCAGAGCGCCGGTGGGCACCACGACCAGCTCGCCCTTGGGGTAGCGGCGGACCGCGTCGATGATGAAGTCCACCGAGCTCTGCTGGCTGGCCTGCCGGTCGGTGCGTGCGGGGATTTCAATGTTGCCGGTGCCGTTGGCTCCGTGGAAGATTTCGGAGTCCGGCGGAACGCTGAAGGATTCGGCCGTGCTGGGGTGATCGATTCCCTTGAAGACCGGGATGTCCTCCCTGCCATACATGGCCAGCAGCCGCAGATCGTTGTCGACACCTTGGTCGAGCACTACGTTGCCGTAGGTGCCGGTGATCCCGATCAGTTCGGCGTCTGGGGAACCCAGGACGTAGGACAGGGCCAGCGTGTCATCGATGCCAGTGTCCAGATCCAGGATGATCTTGCGGACGGTTTCCTTGCTTGCTGACACGTTGGTCTCCTTCCCAGAAGGATGGGCAGCCCCAACCCTCTGCTTACCTATGTCGTGCCTTCCCTAGGCTGATTCGTTACTGCCGTGAAACAAACAACCTGTTTGATGTAACGTTTCATCAAACTGTACGGAGCTAAACTACCTGCGGCTCGGAGGCTTGTCAAAGTGCGTCGCGGGGTGTTCGCCATCAGGGCAGAGACCTGCAAATCCATCGGTGATGTCTGCAGCTGCGAGTGACCGGCCGCTTTTCCGCGCAACCGACGATAATGAGGGTATGACTTTAGCGACTCCTGAACGGTATGCGGCAATGCTCGATGCGGCCAGACGGGGGTCCTACGCCTATCCCGCCATCAATGTGACCAGCAGCCAGACTCTGAACGCGGCCCTGCAGGGGCTGGATGAGGCCCAGTCTGACGGGATTATTCAGGTCTCCGTGGGAGGCGCCGCCTACCTGTCCGGACAGCGTCTGGCCGACCGGGTGGCTGGCTCCATCGCCTTTGCCAGATTCGCCCATGAGGTGGTCGCCCGCTATCCGAGCATCACCGTGGCCCTGCATACGGACCACTGCGCCCCGCAATACTTGGACGAGTGGGTGCGTCCCCTGCTGGCCTACGAGAAGGATCAGGTGGCTCACGGTCAGGATCCGCTCTTCCAGTCGCACATGTGGGACGGTTCCAGCCTGCCCCTGAGGGATAATTTGGCCACGGCCGCGGAGCTGCTGGAGCTGTCCCGCGCTGCCCACACCGTACTGGAGATCGAGGTGGGCACTGTCGGCGGCGAGGAGGATGGTCACTCGGCTGCTATCGACCGGCGGCTCTATTCCTCGCCCGAGGACGGTCCCAAGGTGGTTGATGCCCTGGGTCTGGGCGAGCGCGGCCGCTACATGGTGGCCTTTACCTTCGGCAACGTGCATGGGTCCTACAAGCCCGGTGTGGTCAAGCTCAGGCCCGACCTGCTGGGGCGGATCCAGGCCAGGACCGCCAAGGCAATATCTGATGGGGAGGTTGGCGGCATCCCCGCCCCGAGCGCCCCTGCCGACAAGCCCTTCCTCTTGGTCTTCCACGGGGGCTCTGGCTCGCAGCCGGAGGAGATCGCCTCGGCCGTCGCCCACGGGGTGGTCAAGATGAACGTGGATACCGACACCCAGTACGCCTTCACCAGGGCCGTGGCAGGGCACATGTTCGCCAATTACGACAAGGTTCTGAAAGTTGATGGGGAGGTCGGCGACAAGAGCGAGTACGATCCCCGTTCCTGGGGGCGCCAGGCCGAGGACGGGATGGCGGCTCGTGTAGTCGAAGCCTGCCAGCAGCTGGGCAGCGCAGGGCGGGCCATGAGATGAAACGGCATACGCAATCCAATTCACGCCCGCCCAGACAGGGAATACACAAGACTGCTGCTTGGGGATTGCTCGGGTTCGGCGTATTGCTGATGCTCGATTCCTCAACGACCCCGATGACCGGCCGTCCCTTATGGGCCCAATGGCTGGTGCTGCTGGTCGCCATCCTCCTCATGGGCTTCGGCATCTGGTTCTATGCCAAAGTTGTCATGGTGAGGTGGGCCGGACGTCAGCCTACCGAGTTGACGGCCCATGGTTTCTTCGTCTCCTTGTTGGGCGGACTGGGCATCGGCCTCGGATTGATGGCTCTTTCGGCTTTCATCCTCATAATCTTTGGGTTTTACAGGGTGGATGGTTTCCGCCCATTCGGCGTCTCCCAGATCCTGACCTTAGGAGTTCTGGCTTGCGCGTCGGTTTTTGAAGAACTCATAATGCGGGGCGTGGCTCTCCATGCTTTGGATCGCTGGCTGGGATGGGTACCTGCTCTGATTTTGACTTCGCTTCTTTTCGGGTTCATGCATGCTCTCAACCCTGGGGCTACCCTCTTCTCGTGTCTAGCCATAGCCATCGAAGCCGGTCTTATGCTGGGTTCCATCATGGTATCCAGGCATAATCTCTGGATCTGCATAGGCTTTCATATAGGGTGGAACCTCACTGAGGCCCTCTTGGGAATTCCGGTCTCCGGCCAGGATATACGCGGCTTCATGGTCATGAAGGTTCAGGGGCCGACCCTGCTGACCGGTGGATCATTCGGCATCGAAGCATCCCTGATTCCGGTCATCCTAGGGCTGTTCGTCAGTGTGGTCTTCCTGCTCTGTCGGGGCCGGGACACCATGATCGGATCCAGGACCTGACCAGACTTTTCCAATTTCGGATCTACCCATGCTGATGTGAAAGGTCTGGAAGACCTCCAGCTCCATACGTAGGGTTAGGCTCGTCTATGGATGGTCTGCCTTTGTTTTCTTTGGATGGCGACCAGCGGATAAGGAGCATCGTATGCCTGGAATCGTGATCGTCGGGGCCCAGTGGGGCGACGAGGGCAAGGGCAAGGCAACGGATTTGATCGGCGAGCACATGGACTACGTCGCCAGGTTCAACGGGGGCAACAACGCCGGCCATACCGTGGTCGTGGGCGATCAGGAGTACGCCCTCCATCTTCTGCCCTCGGGAATCATTCACCCGGCCATCACCCCGGTCATCGGCAACGGCGTCGTGGTCGACCCGGCCGCCCTCTTCGAGGAGATCGATGGGCTCCAGTCCCGCGGCGTTGATTGCAGCCGGTTGAGGATCAGCGAGTCCGCGCACATCATCGCCCCCTACCACCGGACGCTGGACAAGGTGACCGAGCGCTTCCTGGGCAAGCATAAGATCGGCACGACAGGCCGCGGGATTGGCCCGGCCTATGCCGACAAGATCAACCGTGTGGGCATTCGCGTGCATGACCTGTTCAATGTCGACCATCTGCGCGACAAGGTGGAGGCCAGCCTGCACCAGAAGAACCAGATGCTGGTCAAGCTCTACAACCGCCGGGCCATCGAGGTGGAGGCCACCGTTGAAGAACTGGCGGGATACGCCGAGCGGCTCAAGCCCTACGTGGCCAATACCTCGTTGATGCTCAACCAGGCCCTGGAGCAGGGCAAGAATGTCCTCTTCGAGGGGGGGCAGGCCACCATGCTGGACGTGGACCATGGCACCTATCCCTTCGTCACTTCATCCAACTGCACAGCCGGGGGCGCCTGCACCGGCACCGGCGTGGGCCCGACCAAGATCGACCGGGTGGTCGGCGTGGCCAAGGCCTATGTGACCCGTGTGGGGGAGGGGCCCTTCCCCACGGAGCTGGACAACGAGCAGGGCGAATGGCTGCGCCGTCAGGGCCACGAGTACGGGGTGACCACCGGCCGCTCCCGCCGCTGCGGCTGGTTCGACGCGCTGGTCAGCCGCTATGCAGTGCAGATCAACGGCCTGACCGACATCGTGCTGACCAAGCTGGATGTCCTCTCCGGTCTGGAGACCATCCCGGTCTGCGTGGGCTACGACATCACCCGCTCCGACGGCTCCAGGGTCAGGGTGGATCAGATGCCCGTGGACCAGGCCGAGTTCCAATCCGCCCAGCCGGTGTACGAGGAGCTGCCGGGCTGGCGCGAGGACATCTCCGGCGCCAAGAGCTTCGAGGAGTTCCCGACCAAGGCCAAGGACTACATCCACCGCCTGGAGGACCTGTCCGGCTGCCGCATCTCGG
This sequence comes from Bifidobacterium asteroides, assembly GCF_030758775.1. Classification (NCBI taxonomy): domain Bacteria; kingdom Bacillati; phylum Actinomycetota; class Actinomycetes; order Bifidobacteriales; family Bifidobacteriaceae; genus Bifidobacterium; species Bifidobacterium asteroides. Next base: position 2,035,499 of record NZ_CP132384.1, on the reverse strand, counting down.
CCGTGGGCTCGGGCCCGGGCCGCGACCAGATCGTGCAGATCCACTCCCTGATCGACTGAGGAATTTCCATGGGTCTGCCCTGCCTGACCGCCTTCCCGGGGGCGGTGGGTACGGGAATCATCATCTCCACGAATCGACCTTTGGGAGAACGGCTGCATGATGCCATTGCCGATCTGATCGAGGATTACGAGCGGGCCCTGTCACGGTTCAGGCAGGATGCCATACCTGCGCAGATGGCCCAGGCCTGTCACGGGGGCAGGTTCGTCTTTCCGGATTACTGTCAAGGACTCTTTGACCTATATGACAGGCTGTATACCGCCACTGACGGGGCCCTGGACCCCATGGTGGGCGAGGACCTGACCCGTCTGGGCTACGGAAGACAGCCCACCTTCCGGCTGCAGGCCGATGCCGCCGGTCATCTGGGACGGATCCACGGGCGACCGACCTGGGGTGATGACCTCAGGCGTCAGGGTGCTGTCCTTATGACTGCCGGCCCAGTCAGTCTTGATTTCGGGGCAGTCGGCAAGGGCTATCTGGTAGACCTCATTGCCGATCTACTCGAACCTCGGGTCGAAGAGTACCTGATCGATGCCGGCGGCGACATGCGTATGCGGACCTCTCACCCGGTCCCCATCGCCATGGAGGATCCCGGTGATCTGTCGGCAGGCGTAGGTCGGATCGAGCTGTCTCGCGGCTCCTTGTGCGCCTCGGCACCCAGCCGTCGCCATTGGACCGACCGGTCCGAGGAGGCCGCAGCGGCGGGATTGACAGCACTTCACCACATCCTGGACGCCATCGACGGCCGTCCGGTCGACCGTGTGCTGGCCTCCTGGGTGGTGGCCGGAGAAAAGGACAATGAACACCCCACGGGCCTGGCTGATGGTCTGGCCACCGCCCTCTTCCTAGTGCCGCCGGATGTGCTGGCCGCCGGATTTTCCTTCTCCTGCGCCCTGATGTATGCCGACCGTCAGGCCGTGGTCTCAGACGAATTTCCTGGTTGGTTCTTTACTGGCTCCAATAACCATCCGTCCACATAGTGGACCTGTCTCGTTGAGCAAGCCGGTGTCAGGCCTATGGTCGGCAGCAATGCGGATGTGCAGAGAACGCATCCGATTCGAGGATGATGAAGGGAGGTTCGCCGTGATGACCAGCTTGTCAGACACCCGCCGATTCGGCACCGTGTCCGCACGAATTATTAGCCCGTCCTCACCGGCGGACTGACTCGACAATCTTCATTGTTCGACCCCGTCGGAAGGCGGGGCTGGACGCATAGGCTTCATCGCATCAGACCCTGCCGACAGCGGGGTTTTTCTATAAGGAGATGAGATGAAGTGACGGCAAACGACGTCAGTGTTGCTTCCCCGGCCCCGGCAGCGTCCGCGCCCGGCAGCACCCGTGTGACCCGCAGCTCGGTTCGCACAGTCATCGGGGCCTCCATGGTCGGCACGGCCATCGAGTTCTACGATTTCTACGCTTACGGGACGGCTTCGGCCAACTATTTCCCCAAGCTCTTCTTCCCCAAGACCGATCCGACCGTGGCTCTGCTGGCCTCCCTGCTGACCTTTGCCATCGCCTTCATCGCGCGGCCCTTGGGATCCTTGATCTTCGGACACTTCGGGGACCGCCAGGGGCGTAAGACCACCCTGGTGGTCTCCCTGCTGACCATGGGCTGCTCCACGGTCCTGATCGGCGTCCTGCCCACCTATGCCACCTGGGGACTCTGGGCCGTGGTGGTCCTCTGCCTGTGCCGGTTCGTGCAAGGTATCGGCCTGGGCGGCGAGTGGTCCGGCGCGGCCCTGGTGGCCACCGAGAACGCCCCGGAAGGCAAGAGGGCGCTCTACGGCTCCTTCCCTGAGCTGGGCGCCCCCATCGGCTTCTTCCTGGCTAACGGAACCTACTTCCTGCTGGAGATGTTCTGCACCCCCGAGCAGATGCTGAGCTGGGGCTGGCGCGTGCCCTTCCTGCTCTCCGCCATCCTGGTGGTCGTGGGTCTGGCTGTGCGCGTCTCCATGCAGGAGACCCCTATCTTCCAGATGGCCCTGGATCAGCAGAAGGTCGTCAAGACCCCGCTGCTGGAGGTCTTCCGCAAGAGCTGGCGCCAGGTGCTCCAGGCCACCTTCCTGGTCGCAGTCACCTACACGCTCTTCTATACCCTGGCTACCTGGTCGCTGGCTTACGGCACCAAGCCCAAGTCCCAGGGCGGCGGCGGACTGGGCTTCACCAACCAGGAGTACCTGCTTATGCTCATGGTCTCCATCCTGGTCTTCGCCCTCTTCATCGTGCTGGCCTGCGTCTATGCGGACCGCATCGGCCGTCGCCGGGTGCTGATCGGCAGCTCCGTCATGCTGGTGGTCTTCAGCCTGGTCTTCCCCTACCTGCTCATGGCCCATCACAACACCTTCCAGGTCATGGTCTTCCTCTGCGTCGGGTTCGCCCTGATGGGCATCGCCTTCGGGCCTATCGGCGCCTTCCTGCCGGAGCTCTTCGACGCCAACGTGCGCTACTCGGGCTCCGGCATCGGCTATAACTTGGCGGCCATCGTGGGCGCGGCCTTCGTGCCTACCATCGCCACCTGGCTCTCCTCCCACTGGGGAGTGCGCTCGGTCGGGCTCTACCTGGCCGTCATGGCGGTCTGCTGCCTGGTGGCAGTGCTGACCTGCCACGAAACCAAGGATGTGGACTTCACCAAGTAAGCCTTGGGATGCATCCCGCCGGCCGGTTCCTCGAATCGCGCCGGTGTCCGAACAACGAATTGCGGACAGTCCATCTGGCCATATCACGAGTATGGTTGGAGGCATACCGTATCCATAGGGTACGGATCGGGGTCAAGGACAAAATCCGTCGCCCCGGTCGGAAGAGCATCGTCCGCCTGGAACAACAACAGGAATTCACAGTATTTTGCGTTCCCCCGGCCTGGAAGAGCCGGTCCGGTTGGACCGCACATAAAGGAGTGTAGATAATGGCAGCACAGATCTGGTATGAGAAGGATGGGGACCTTTCGGTTCTGGATGGCAAGAAGGTGGCCATCATCGGCTACGGTTCCCAGGGACATGCTCATGCACTGAACCTGCGTGATTCCGGTGTGGACGTTGTGGTCGGCCTGCGTGCCAACTCCAAGTCGGTGCCCTTCGCCAAGGAGCAGGGCCTGGAGGTCAAGACCGTGCCCGAGGCCACCAAGGAGGCCGACATCGTCATGATCCTGGCCCCTGACCAGTACCAGCGCAACATCTGGCGGGACGACATCGAGCCCAACATCAAGGAGGGTGCGGCTGTCGCCTTCGCCCACGGGTTCAATATCCATTACGGCTACATCAAGCCCAGCGCCGACCACCCGGTCTTCATGGTGGCCCCCAAGGGCCCGGGCCATATCGTCCGTCGTGAGTATGTCGCTGGCCGTGGCGTGCCCGTGGTCGTGGCCGTGGAGCAGGATCCGCGCGGCGACGCCTGGGACATCACCCTGGCCTATGCCAAGGCTCTGGGCGCCCTGCGCGCCGGCGCCATCAAGACCACCTTCAAGGAAGAGACCGAGACCGACCTCTTCGGTGAGCAGGATGTGCTCATGGGCGGCGTCAACCACCTGGTCGAGGCTGGCTTCGAGGTGCTGACCGAGGCTGGCTACCAGCCGGAGATCGCCTACTTCGAGGTCTGCCACGAGCTCAAGATGCTGGTCGACCTGATGAACGAGGGCGGCCTGAACAAGGCCCGCTGGTCCTGCTCCGACACCGCTCAGTACGGTGATTTCACCTCCACCGTGGTGGACGAGTCCACCAAGGACAGGATGCGCCACCAGCTGCAGCGCATTCAGGACGGCTCCTTCGCCAAGGAGTTCATCGACGACCAGGATGCCGGCGCCCCCAAGTTCAAGGAGCTGCAGGAGAAGTACTCCCACGAGAAGATCGAGGAAGTCGGCCCCAAGCTGCGCGCCATGTTCTCCTGGAACAAGGACGTCAAGGATGCCGACGAGGCCCAGTCCTTCACCGGCAAGATCGCCCGTTCCCAGGTGCAGTGACCTCTAGGAGGTCTATGGCCTCTTGCGAATCGCCGTCTTTGTGGCGGCGATTTTTTTTTTGACCTGATGTTGACATATTCCTAGAGAGATTTGTCACTGTGTTTGACAATAAATAGTTACAACAGTAAAATTTTATTTACTTGGTGTTCTGGAAACAAAGGAGTTGTCATGGATACTGGTCCGCTTTTGGTGGTCTTATTGATTGCCATAGCTCTAATTGTGTTACTGATCGTCAAGGTCCGGATGCATCCATCACTCGCTCTGTTGATTGCGGCTTTCTTTGTGGCGTTTGTGACCCAGGTGCCTTTGGATAAAATCACCGATACCATAGAAAAGGGTGTTGGGGATACCCTGGGATTTCTTACATTGATCATTGGATTCGGGGCTGTTCTGGGTAAATTGCTGGAGGTCTCGGGCGGGGCTCAGCGGTTGGCGCAGACCATGCTGCGGGTGTTCGGCAAACAGCATGCAACAATCATCATGGCCTTGCTTGGCTTGATTTGCGGGATACCGGTTTTTGTTGAGGTTGGTTTTGTTCTTCTGGTGCCCTTGGTCTTTGTGGTGGCTAAAGAGGCGGGCATATCACGGCTTAAAATTGGCATTCCCTTGGCTACTTCCTTGATGGTGGTGCACTGTATTCTTCCGCCTCATCCGGCCGCTACGGCAATCGCAGGGACCTTGCATGCCGATATTGGGACAGTGATTTTACTGGGTTTGTGCGTTGCGGTCCCCTCCGTTCTCGTCGGCGGAGTCTTGTTTGCGCATTTTGCCATACCAGCACATGACCCTGCTCTGATGAAAGACGAAGAAGGCGGCATGGGCTCTTTTGACGAAAAGAGCGAGAAGGAGCTTCCTGGTTTCGGCATCACCTTGCTTACCATTCTTCTGCCTCTGTTGATCATGGTGACCAGAACCATATGCGAACGGGTGCTGCCGGGTGACACCTTGGCGATGAAGTGGATCAATGTCATCGGAAACCCGATCTCGGCTTTGACCATTGCTCTCCTGTTTGCTTATTGGTCCCTCGGGCTAAGCAAAGGGTTCGGGTTGAAGCAGTTGCAAGAAATAACCGACGGTTCCTTCGGCCCGATCGGTGGAATTCTGCTGATCATCGGAGCTGGAGGGGCTTTCAATGCGGTGTTGACGGCTTCGGGTGTCGCGCCCGGTCTGGCGAAGGCTTTCTCCCATTTGCCGGTCAGTCCTATCATCCTGGCCTGGCTAATAGCTTTGATACTGCACTTCGCTGTCGGTTCTGCCACTGTGGCCATGATCAGCGCTGCTGGGATCGTGTTGCCCATGCTGACGGCGAATCCCGGCCTTTCGCCTGCGATTCTGGCTCTGGCCATTGGAGCCGGCGCCATTGGGCTGACGCATGTGACTGATTCTCTGTTCTGGATGGTCAAGGAATATTTGCATATAAGCGTTCCACAGGCTTACAAGACGCTGACTGTCGGCACATCGATCACATCTGTTATAGCTCTAGGAGTTACTTTGCTGCTGAGTCTGGTCGTTTAACTTGATCGGCCGATAAACGACAACTGTTTGGCGAGAATAAAAAAGGAGTCGAATCATGAATGAATTGATACATGGAAAGACGGCTGCGCAATGGATCAGTGACCTGCCGCTCTTGAAGGAGCTGATGCAGGAGCAAGAAACGACCTGGTTCAATGATCAGGTTTTGCCTGCAAAAGATGGAATTGAGCGTGTGGGCCTGACGGTCACAGATGTTGACGACGCTGCAGATCGATTGAAAAGGTTTGCACCGCTGATTATGGAGCTGTTCCCGGCCACAGCGAGTTCTATGGGGATCATAGAATCGCCGCTCGTCGCGGTTCCGGGCTTGGCTGCAGCGCTGGGCAATCGATATGGTCAACAGTTGCCGGGGCAGCTGTGGGCTAAGTTGGACAGCGAATTGCCTATCAGCGGATCCATTAAGGCGCGAGGCGGCATTTACGAGGTACTTAAGCATGCCGAGGATCTGGCCATTGATGCCGGACTGTTGACTATCGATGATGATTATCGCAAGCTGGCGACGCCCGCTATGAAGAAATTCTTCAGCCAGTATAAGATCGCAGTCGGTTCGACTGGTAACCTGGGGCTGTCCATCGGCATCATGAGCGCAGCTCTGGGCTTTGATGCCAGTGTGCATATGTCGGCGGATGCAAGACAATGGAAAAAAGACAAGCTTCGCGCCAATGGTGTTCATGTCTATGAATATCAATCGGACTATTCGGTCGCAGTTGCGTCTGGCAGGAAAGAGGCCCAGTCCGATCCCATGGCTTACTTCATCGATGATGAGAATTCCACCACCCTCTTCCTGGGCTATGCTGTAGCTGGAAGGCGTTTGGCGGGCCAGCTGCGTACCTATGATGTTCGAGTGGACCAGGATAATCCTCTCTTTGTCTACCTGCCCTGTGGAGTTGGTGGCTCTCCTGGTGGTGTGGCTTTCGGGCTCAAGACGGTCTTCGGTGATGCTGTGCATTGCATCTTTGCTGAGCCAACCCATTGTCCATCCATGTTCCTGGGCACTTACACTGGTCTGCATGATGAGGTAAGCGTTCAGGACTTCGGAATCGATAATGTGACTGCAGCTGATGGTTTGGCCTGTGGACGCCCATCTCGATTTGTGGGCAAGGCCATGCAAGGTCTGGTGGACGGGTTCCTCACGATAGATGATGATGAGCTCTTCCGTATCGAGGCCAGTCTTCATGATGCATCAGGCATAGATATCGAGCCCTCGGCTGCTGCCGGATTTGTGGGACCATGGCGAGTCCTGAGCGACAGGGAGTACATCAGAAAGATCGGATTGGATGATGCTTCTATGGCCAGGGCGACTCATATAGCTTGGTGCACCGGCGGGTCCATGGTGCCCCGGGATGAGATGTCCGACTATATCGCCAAAGGAGAGAGCCTGCTTTAGAACTACTGCCGTAACAGGTCGGAGGGTGTTAGCGTTTTGGGAGGGCACCCTCTGACCTTTGTAGGTATGTGTGAAATATGGTTGTATACAGATGCGATGGGGTGAACGCATATGGTGCATAATGCCAGGACAGTCGATCAGGAGTCTGATTCGGCAGATGATGCTCAATATCTGAAACAGTATATCCCTTTGGTCAATTTTCTTGGTGAGGTTTTAGGACCGAGAACCGAAGTGGTGTTGCATGATGTTGCCAATACGAAGAACTCGATCATTGCCATAGCTAATGGTCAGGTGTCTTCGCGGGAAGTCGGTTCTCCGGCGACCGATTTTTTGCTTCGTCTTGTGCGCGATGGAACACCTGATGGCAGTGATTACGTGGTTGGATACCGGGGAAGGTCTTCCACCAATAAGAACCTACTTGTCTCTTCTACGTACCTGATAAGACACCGAGGGAAGATTGTTGGAGCACTGTGCATTAACAGCGATCAAGCGCCATTGCTGGCTATCGAGCATATGGTCGAACAGTTGAAGGATATGTACTTCCCCGTCTCTGATCGTAATGACTCCGAGCAGCAGGAAGAGAACCTGGTAGCTTCAGCGGATGATGTCATAGAACAGGTAATCGATCAAACCTGCGTCGAGGCAGGGGCGAGGGTTGATCAATTGAGTCCTGAACAGCGACTTGGCGCTATACGGCGGTTGAATGAGCAGGGTTGTTTCAACATCAAGGGTTCCGTGGCGAAGGTTGCCAGACTGCTGTCCATCTCGGAGTCCACGGCCTATAGATACCTTCGGATGGTGTAATGGCCCACCCCTGTGTCTCGATTAACTTTATATGAATTTTGAAATATATATCCAGCGGCTTATGTGATGGCAGGTCCATACAAGATACTCGTATTGGCCGCATGGGTGTGGCAGTGCTGTGCGTCTATTGGTAGGGAATAACCCGGCTTCGTATTTCTTGTGAGGAAGTTGCAAACGAGGCTGTAGCAACGATTCGGTCTATCGCTCTCCACCATTGGAGGGTCCAATAAGGTCTGATTATTTCAGCACTTTTGGACCACTGCTGTCGGTGATCCCGATTATCAGCATGTTTGATGGTCCAAATGCTGCTGGCAAGGAAACAATAGGAGGAAAATAAAAGCGAAAACGCGAAAACAGATTTAATTAATCATATATTTGACTTGCGAAAGCGCATTCTCTGATTTACACTAAGTTCGGTGTCTCAAAATCAATGCCATTCGCTGTTTCGTCCTTGGTAAATTGCTGGGCACCGGGCTGTGCTGCTTCACAGTGATGTGGATAGTCGCATGGATTGACTGCAAATGCGTCCGAAAGGAACGTGGTATGTACAAATTATCTAAAGGATTGACCTCTCTGGTGGTCGCCTTTGCCGCGGTGGCGACGCTTGCCACTGGAGGGGTGCTGCCCGCGGCTGCTGCTGAGCATTCCAGTGCAAATGCAGAGATCGGGTATCCCCATTTCGGCGGTGTGGATAATCCGATTCCAGCTAGCGGACAGGCCTATGATCCCTCTTCTGGCTATCTTTCGAAAGTCTTTGATAAGGATCTTTCCCAGGGGGCAGGGACAGATACCAACCATGATTTTTGGATTGATCGTATTCTCACCAGAAAAGGCGACCAGCCGACAGGCAAGGGGACCAACGATGCCGGAACCTATACCTACGAGGGCGCAGATACGAACCAGTATCTATTTTCGCGTGGGCGAGCTGCATATATGCGTACTCATGAACCATCAGTATTCGGGTTTGGAGGCGAGGTAGCCTACAAGGACACGATCAGCAGCAAGGGCGCTTTTACCGTTGATTTTTATAAGGGACAGCAAAAGCTGACTGTTCACGAGGTTGCTGACAAGCGAAAGCAGACCCCCAGTTATTGGCGGGGCAGTTTTGAGACGAACGATCCGTCCTTATCCATGGAATTGGTCAAGTACATCACTAATGACAATGTTCTTGTAGCCCAGTACCGAATTATCAACAAGGGCGGAGCGAACGATGTGACCTTGCGTGCCACTTCGCCGCTGGCCAGCGGCGAAGACGGGGATGAGCTGACGGGAGTAGTTAAGACAAACCGCGATTTGACTACCGTCTATCCGCGCTTTTCGGGCAGTGGCATGCGTCCTGAGGACGGCCACCTTACCGCTGACCTGCACCTGTCCTCCAACAGTGAGCAGACGGGGAAAATCCAGCTTGGTTTGCTTGCCGAGGAGCTTCCTTCCTCCAAGCAAGAGTACGATCGTATTCGCTCTCAAACGCCTGAAGAGTCCTATAAGGCTCATGTCACCGCGTATAACAAATGGTGGGCGGATAATATCCCTTATATTGAAACGCCTGAGCCGAACATTGACAAGACGGTTTTCTACCGGTGGTGGCTCAGCCGTTTCAATTTCATCGATGCCAACATGCCGGGGAATACCTACCAGTTCCCTGCAGCCATTGAAGGAGTGCTTGGATACAACAATTCCATTGTGCTCACTACCTGCATGTTCATCAATGATTTGAAGTATCTTCGTGATCCCACATATGCTTATGGCTCTTGGGTAGCGGCTGGTGAGACATCCAAAAGTCGGCAATATGTTGATAATCCGGGCGGAACGAGCTGGAACAACAGCTACACGCAGTATATAACCGATGCAGCCTGGGAATCTTTCAAGGTGCATGGAGGTCCCGCCGACATTGCCGCGGCAATAGGAACCTATGGGCGCAATGATGTCAATGCGCTGATAGGGGCCAAGAATTCATCTTTCAATCGCAACGGCAACAAGCTTATCGACTGGGACTGGGCTTCCATGACCGGCAATGATTCTGATGCTGTCTCTTTCTTTGAGCACGAACGCGAACCTATGGACAGGGCCGAAAGCGCTTGGGTCTGGGCGAACGCCAAGGCCGCTTCGGAGGCATTTGCCACGGCGGGCAACAGTGAAGGCGCGGAGGCGATGTCGCGTACCGCAGATGAGATCCGCTCGCAGATTCTCGGGCAGCTTTGGAACCCGGATACCAAACTCATCCAGCATAAGTTCATCGGGGAACACAACGGACAATTCGCCAAGTGGAAAGAGAACAACAACTATTATCCATACGCAGCTGGTCTGATGCCGGCTCAGGGGGATGCTGACTACAAGGATGATTATGAAAGCGCTCTGAGATTGTTTGCCGATGCTGATGAGTTCCCCGTCTTTCCTTTCTATACCGCCAACCAGAAAGACGTGAAAGCCAGAGCCGAAGCCAACCCGGGGAAAACTTACTCCAACAATTTCTCCGTGATCAATTCTGTGCCCCTGTTCCGTATTTATGCCCAAGGCATTCGTCGGTATCATGCTTCTGACAAAGGTTATATCAGCAAGGAAATGTTCAAGAAGCTGCTGTATTGGAATGCCTTCGCACACTATCAAGGCGGCGATAACCGGTATCCTGATCAAAATGAATTCTGGAACACGGCGACTGCTGAACATGGCGGACGAATCGATTATCGGTCGTGGATCCATCACACCCAGCTTGGAACCACGAACTGGACTTTGATTGAGGATGTTGCAGGTCTGGTGCCAAGGCAGGATTCCACAATCGAGCTGAACCCTATAGCCATACCGAATTGGGACTATTTCACTGTCAACAATCTGAGCTACCACGGGCAGGATATGACAATCGTCTGGGATCGGGATGGCAGTCATTATCATGGGCCAGCTGGATTTTCCCTCTATCTTTCAGGGCGGAGAGTCATGACTTCGGACAAATTGACGCATGTCCTTTATGACGCGCATACGGGAAAGGCCAGGTTGGGGGATCAGGCAGATCCATCCGCGACCTTGGTCGTTCTCGACCGTGAATCCTTGGCAGAGGCCAAAAATGTCACCTATTCCGCTGATTCGCGTGTGACTGACATCTTTGCCAAGGCGGGCCGCAACATCGATCCCAGGGCAATTGACCGTAACGATCTGGCTCGTGGAGCTCAGGTCAAAGCCAGTTTTGAAGCTCCCAACCAGCCAGCGAGTGCCGCCGTGGACGGCAGCACCATCAACGAGCCCTTCTGGGGGACCTCTGGTTCGCCGAACGCTACCGATTCCCTAGAGGTGAGTTTGGCAGGGCAATCGACTGTCGATGAAATCCGTCTCTATTTTTATAAGACAGCGGCGAACTTTACTATTCAGGGATATGCGGAACCCACTATGTATCGGTTGGAGTATCAGGATGCAGCCGGTCAGTGGAAGCAAGTCGGGCAGCAATATCGATCGCCCAATGTGCCCGAGGCCAATTACAACCTGATCAGGTTCCCTGCAGTACAGACTGGAAAACTGAGGGTCACATTCACCCATGCACCTGGTGCACGTACTGGTTTGAAAGAGATTGAGGCTTACCATACGGGCATCCCTGCACCTACTGCGGAGAATCAGCCGCCTTCTGTGCAGGCCTATGTGTCGAAAGTCGGCTCGCAAGGTGCACAGCTATCAGGGGTCGTCAAGGACGATGGTATGCCCCTCGGTCGGCTTACGACGAATTGGACCCAGGTTTCCGGCCCAGGAAAGGCGACGTTCGCCGATCCCTCCTCGCCGACCACCACGGTCAAGTTCAATTTGGAAGGGGACTATGTCCTACGACTGACCGCATCGGATGGGCAGAAGGAGAGCCACGCAGATGTCCGGGTCCATGGAGTCCCGTCAGACGGCCTGTTCAATACAGCCCCTCAGGCCAAGGCTACAGCCAGTTACACCAATGGCTACCTCCCCAGCGGGAATGTCAAGGTAGTCAATGATGGCAATACCTCCAACGATAGCGGCACGCCTAATCTCAGCTGGAACAATTGGGGGGATCCACATACGGGAGAGGAGCCGTGGCTGCAGTTGCAGTGGCCTGGGCAAGTTCCTCTCAGCAAGGCCTCACTGTATTTCTGGACCGACAATGGCGGGGTGCCCATGGCTCGTTCGTGGAAGCTGCAATACCATGACGCGGCTTCCGGGAACTGGAAGGATGTCCAGCTGCGGTCCGGTTCGGTTTATGGTGTCAATAAGGATGGACCAAATACCGTGCTTTTTGACCAGGTCGATACCGATGGGATTCGAGCTGTATTCCCCAAGGGCGCCATTGTCGGAGTCAGTGAGTTCGAGGCCTATGCTGAGGATCCGTTGACTGTGCCTGACCTGGATTTGCCTACTGAAATCGGTCATGTGCCGCAGTTGCCGTCAAAGGTGGAAGTGGCCTATGGCGGAGGCTGGCGCAGGAATCTGACCGTGCTCTGGCCTCAGATAACGAAGGATATGGTGTCTTCAGAAGGAGAGTTCAAACTGACTGGCACTATAATTGGTGCCTCACAGAAATCGACAGCGACCGTATGGGTCCGATCTGACCTGCACAGTCCCTTTATCAACGGTATCGAACCAAGTGAGCAGACAGTGTATACGGGAAGCGATAGGACCCTTCTGCGTCTGCCTTCCACAGTTACAGGCATTTACAACAACGGCGTCCACAAAAGCGGACTGCCGGTGACTTGGGATGCTCAACAGGTGGTGGCCATTGATCTGCAGCGTCCTGGCGACTACTCGGTTGAAGGCACGGTGCCTGATGTTGCCGCAGGGACGCGAGCCAAGTTGACCGTTCATGTTGTAGATCGGTATCAGAAGGAAGTGGGATGGGTTGAAAAGTCCGCGACTTCATCGGTCAGCGCCGAAGCATCCTGGTCACCTGCACAAGGCAAGCTCAATGATGGCATAGTCGTCGATGGCACTTGGCCATCAGAGGATGATGCTGATGTCAATGCCAAAGTATGGGGATCCTGGGGAGCGGCGGTCGATGGAATGTACGCTGAATACGACTGGCCGCATAAAATCACCATCGACTCCAGCAGAGTGCAGTTCTGGGCTAATTTCCGTACTGTCAATGACAGCAAAGGTGGATTGGAAATTCCCAGGAATTGGAAGATCCAATATCTGGATGAGAATGGAAAATTCCAGGATGTAGAGCATGCCCGCTATACCACGGTGCGCAATGATCCTGCGCATCACGCCACCGACCATGGCGGTTGGAGCACTGCCGAATTTACCCCTGTATACACCGATAAGTTGCGCCTGGTTCTAGATCCTCATCAAGGCACTGGAACCTTTGGCGTTGCGGTAGCGGAATGGCAGGTGCACGCTCCGGACCAGGCAGAGAAAGTCGACAAGACTAATCTTGCAAATCTGGTCAAGGAAGCAGCTGCCATCCAGGAGGAAGACTACACGCCAGCGACCTGGGGTGACTTTAGCTCGGCTTTGAAAGGCGCTCGAACAGTGCTGGACGATGCAAAGGCTATGCAGAAAGATGTCGATGATGCGTTCAATAAGCTTGCAACGGCACAGCAGGCTTTGACGAAACGTGCAGATAAAGAGCATCTGACTGAGGCAATCAATCAGGCTGGCTCAATCAGACAGAGTGATTATACGGAGGACACAGTAGCTGCTCTTCGCACTGCTCTTGACAAGGCACGGGGTCTTCAGCTTGATCCGGAAGCGGGACAGGCTGCGGTCGATGCTGCCACAGCAACTTTGCAACAAGCTATCAAAGGTTTGAAGAGCAAAGCCTCGGTACGGCCTGCCGCTGATAAGCGAACGCTGCAAAAAGCCGTCAATGAGGCTGATACCTTGCAGGAGAAGGCTTATACCACTCAGTCCTGGCAGGAATTTTCCAAAGCGCTAAGTCGTGCCAAAGGTGTGTTGAACGATGAAAGCGCGACTCAAGATCAGGTGGATCGAGCTGTGTCCGATTTAATGCAGGCGCAGGCATCATTGCAAGCTCTGAATGCAGATGATCATGGCTCCGCGAAGGTTGATAAGAGCCGTCTTAAGGCGGTCCTCGACCAGGCAGGAAAGTTGCAGCCTATAGCAGGCTCTCCCGCACTGTCTGAGCGTCTGGCACGGGCTGTGGCAGGGGCACGAAAGGTGATGGCGGATCCTCATGCTACGCAGGCGCAGGTTGATGCAGCAATCAGCGAACTCGAAGGCTTGCTCCGTGAGGTAGCTGATTTTCAGAAGCAGACCGACGGGAAAAGTGGAACGCTGACCTCCACAGGTGTCGCCGTCCGTGTACTTACGCTGTCTGCAGCCGCCTTGCTATTGGCGGGAGCCGTGGCGATTCTGTGGAATCGAAGGAGGACAGAGCGATGAACCGCCCGCTGCCGGTATATCAATCCCGTACCCTACGGATGGATCACCTTGCATGTTCCAGTGAGATGAAGCATTCGGGCTAGGGGATCTGTGTCCCCGGCATAGCGGTGCCCCTATCCAGATGGTCAATACCATTTGGATAGGGGCATCCTTTGTTATAGAGGACGTGGCCTTTCTGTGAGGGCGTCCGCTATATCTGCTGCTTCAGCGGGCGGATTCGGCGCCGGACACGTCCATGTCCTTGAGACGCACGATCTTGGTGTGGTTGACGAACTTGAAGCCCAGGTAGAGGGCCAGGACCAGGACCACGCTGAAGTAGGTCATGGCCATGTGCGACCAGTTCAGGCTGAGCAGGGAGGGGATGTCCTGTCCGGCGATGACGATGACGCAGAGCACCATGGCCAGGACCGGGCCCAGCGGATAGAGCTTGGAGTGGTACTTGAGCTCGCTCAGGTCGTGCCCCTGGAGCTTGAAGGCCCTCCGGAAGCGGAAGTGGCTCAGGGCGATGCCGATCCAGGCGATGAAGCCAGTCAGCCCGGTAGCGGTCACCAGCCACATGTAGAAGGACTGGCCGAAGATGCTGGAGGCGAAGGTGGCCAGGGACATGCAGACCGTGGCTACCAGGGCCGCCAGGGGGATGCCCCTCTTGGTAGTCCTGGCGAAGATGGCCGGGGCATAGTGGTCCTTGGCCAGTCCGTAGAGCATGCGGCTGGAGGCGTAGGCCCCGGTGTTGACGGCCGAGAGGATGGATGTCAGCACCACCGCGTTCATGACGCTGGCCGCCGAGGCCAGGCCGGCCCGCTGGAAGACCAGGGTGAATGGCGACATGGCGATGTTCCCGTCAGAGGCTCCCAGGAGGTTGGGGCTGGTGTAGGGGATCAGGGCAGCGATAACGAAGATGGACAGCACATAGAAGAGCAGGATCCGCCAGAAGACGTCGTTGATGGCTTTGGGGACCGCCTTGCCGGGGTTCTCGGACTCGCCAGCGGTCACGCCTACCACCTCGGTGCCCTGGAAGGAATAGCCGGCGATCAGGAAGACGCTCATGATGGCCGGGAAGCCTCCCACGAAGGGGGCATCCTTGTAGGTGAAGTTCTTCAGGCCGACCGCCGGCTGGAACATGATTCCGCAGATCATGGCCATGCCGATGACCAGGAAGACAATGATGGTGGCCACCTTGATCAGTGAGAGCCAGAATTCGGTCTCCCCGAAAGCGGAGACCGTCAGGGCGTTGATCAGGAAGACGATGACCAGGACCAGCAGGCTCCAGATCCATCCCGGGGTGTGGGGCAGCCAGTACTGGATCAGCAGGGCGGCGGTGGAGATGTCCACGGCACCCGAGATGGTCCAGTTCAGCCAGTAGTCCCAGCCCATGGCAAAGCCCAGGGCCGGATCCACGTAGCGGGCGCTGTAGGCGGCGAAGGATCCCGACACCGGCAGGTGGGTGGCCAGCTCGCCCAGGCTGGTCATCAGGAAGTAGACCATGACGCCCATGGCTATGTAGGCCAGAAGTCCGCCGCCGGGGCCGGCTGTGGAAATGGTGGAGCCGGAGGTCATGAACAGGCCCGTGCCGATGCAGCCGCCCAGGGCGATCATGGAGATGTGGCGGGTCTTGAGGTTGCGCTTGACGCTGCCGTAGCCATGATGCTCTTGCCCGGCCCGGTCGGATTGATTGGTGTTCGACGCTGCATTGCTGGTGTTCCGCGTCATGATCCTCCTCCTTTTGGCTGGGCGACGCACCGGGGAGTCCGGGGTCGTACTGAAATTGCGATTCCTGATATGCCGGCTGGATGCCGGAACAGATTCATATGGCCGGGTCCTTGAGCCGGTCCTCGAACGCTTAGGGAGTCTATGCCATTGGTGTGGCTTTCCAGCTCCCATGGTCATAATGTGTCATGCTAGTTGACAAATCTTTCATAGCGATTCCGGATCCCCGCTCAAATCCATCTCCTTCAGGGGAACGATACGGGTATGGTATCGGATCTTGTAGCCCAGGTAGAGCGCAAGCACCAGGGGCACGCTGATGTAGGTGACGCCGATCTCCTGCCAGTTCCAGTTGACGAAGGCCTCGATGTTCTGCCCGCCGATGACGATGATGCACAGAATCAGGGCCAGGATGGGCCCCAGGGGGAAGAGCTTGGCATGGTAGCGCAGCTCCTCAACCCGGTGGCCCTGGACCACCCAGGCGCGGCGGAAGCGATAGTGGCTGAGTGCGATGCCGATCCAGACGATGAATCCGGTGAGCCCCGAGGCGGCCACCAGCCACATGTAGATCCGCTGGCCGAAGATGCTGGCGGCGAAGGTGGCCAGGGAGACCACGAGAGTGGCGACCAGCGAGGCCATGGGGATGCCATGACGGGTGGTGTGCCCGAAGAAGGCCGGGGCGTAATGGTCCTTGGCAAGGGCGTAGAGCATCCGGGTGGAGGCGTAGACCCCTGAATTGGCGGACGAGAGGACCGAGGTCAGGATGATGGCGTTCATGACGCTGGCTGCCGAGGCCAGGCCGGCCCGTTGGAAGACCATGGTGAAGGGCGACATGGCGATGTCCCCCTCGGCGGAGCTCAGCAGATTAGGGCTGGTGTAGGGGATCAGCGCAGCGATGACGAAGATGGACAAAATATAAAAGAGCAGGATCCTCCAGAAGACGTCATTGATGGCCTTGGGAACCGCCTTGCCGGGGTTTTCGGACTCGCCAGCCGTGACGCCGATCAGCTCGGTGCCCTGGAAGGAGAAGCCTGCAATCAAAAAGACGTTGAGGATGGCGGGGAATCCGCCCACAAAGGGGGCATCCTTGTAGGTGAAGTTGCCTAGGCCCACGGCCGGGCGAAACATGATTCCGCAGATCATGGCCAGACCGATGGCCAGGAAGACGATCACTGTCACTACCTTGATCAGGGAGAGCCAGAACTCGGTCTCGCCAAAGGTGGACACGGTCAGGGCGTTGATCAGGAAAATGACCACCAGGACCAGCAGGCTCCAGACCCATCCTGGGGTGTGGGGCAGCCAGTACTGGATCAGCAGGGCGGCGGTGGAGATGTCCACAGCCACGGTGATGGCCCAGTTCAGCCAGTAGTTCCAGCCCATGGCGAAGCCCAGTGCCGGATCCACATAGCGGGCATTGTAGGCGGCGAAGGAGCCGGAAGTGGGCAGGTGGGTGGCCAGTTCGCCCAGGCTGGTCATCAGGAAGTAGACCATGAGGCCCATGGCCGCGTAGGCCACCAGCGCGCCTCCCGGTCCGGCCTTGGCAATAGTGGAGCCGGAAGTCATGAACAGGCCGGTGCCGATGCAGCCGCCCAGGGCGATCATGGTGACGTGTCGGGTCTTGAGGTTGCGTTGGACCCGGTCGTCGGATGTGGAGGGGCTGACCTTTCCGCCCTGCCTGGTCGCCATGGCTGCTCTTCTCCTCGAACTGACCTGAGAGCCCTATGACGACGGTTCCGGCCAGTTCCGCTCAGGCGGAATCCAGGCGGGTTGCCTGTCTGTGACACTGCACATAGCGCTCCGCAACATCGGGTTGCGACAGTCCCGGACCTGTTCGACCCGGGCCCAACGGGTCGGATGGGCGGATCCGAACCGTTTCGGCCGGACATCCTTTCGCCGGGAATAGGCGACACCGCACTGTCTGATCCCGGTTACTGATAGGTTCGGCGACCTCTTCAGTGGCTTTGCAATTACGGGTAAGCATAGATGGATTCTCAGACAAGGCCGGATCGCTCGCCTATAGGGCATAGGGTGAAGTCGTCGAAAGCGCCGCTACCGCAAATCACTACTCTCGCTTAGAACGCATTGGATCCAATAGATCGATATCAATTGTGAACGAAGGTAATCAAATGAAAATCCCGTGGTTTAGCACTGCTTTGCTAAATCTACATTTCTTATAATTGAATTAATAAACTATCCTTGCAAATAAGTACTGCTATACTGAATGTGAACTTCGAGGTAAGACAATGATGTTTTTGTGAAGGGGTGAGTCTAGATGAGAACCAGCAACAAACGCATAATGGCGGCCATGGCTGCAGTCGCGGCCTTAAGCATGGCGCTGGCCGGGTGTGGTTCCTCCGGCGGATCCGATGCCAACAAGAGCGGTGACACCAAGTCGGGCGGCAAGGTCGAACTGACATACTTGCATCGTCTTCCTGACAAGCAGGGCATGACCATGGTCAAGGACACCGTGGCCAGGTGGAACAAGGATCACCCGAACATCCAGGTTAAGGCCACTAAGTTTAACGGCAGCCCCGGCGACCTGATCAAGAAGCTGGAGACCGACGTCAAGGCCGGCAATGCTCCCGATCTGGCCCAGGTGGGCTACGCTGAGCTGCCTGAGGTCTATACCAAGGGCATCGTCGAGGATGTCACCGCAGAGGCCGGCAAGTACTCCAAAGACTTTGCAGAGGGTCCCAACAAGCTCATGAGCGTGGACGGCAAGGTCTTCGGCCTGCCCCAGGATACCGGCCCCATGGTCTACTACTACAACAAGACTGAATTTGACAAGCTGGGCATTAAGGTCCCCACCACGGCCGAGGAATTCATCGAATCGGCCAAGAAGGCAGCCGCTCAGGGCAAGTACATCATGACCTACCAGCCCGATGGTGCAGGCATGGCCTTCTCCGCCCTGTCCGGCGCGTCATCTCCCTGGTACAAAATCAAGGACGGCAAGTGGGTTGTCGACGTTGATACGCCCGGTTCCAAGGCCACGGCCGACTTCTACCAGCAGCTGCTCGATGCCAAAGCGATGAACCTGACCCCCAGCACCGACCCCTCCTTCGCTGGCGCCTTCCATGACGGCTCCATCATCGGAACCATTGATGCCGCCTGGAATGCCCCGATCATGATGGACTGGATCGGTGATGCCGGCAAGGGCCAGTGGAGGGTCACCCAGATCGGCGACTGGTTCAAGAACGGCGAGAAGACCGGGCCCAACGGCGGTTCGGGCGTTGCAGCCATCAAGGGCACCAAGCACAAGGCAGAGGCTATGGAGTTCCTGGACTGGTTCAACACCCAGGTGCCTGATCTGACCTCTCAGGGTCTGATCGTCGCGGCTTCCACAGAGAAGGCCAAGACCCCCCAGTCCTGGACCGAGTTCTTCGGCGGGCAGGACGTGATGGCGGAGTTCGCCAAGGCCAACGCCAACATGGGCTCCTTCAACTACATGCCCGGATTCTCCGCGGTGAGCAGCGCTGTCGGCGAGGCTGCCGACAAGGCCGGCAAGGGTCAAGCCAAGGTTTCCGATGCCTTCGATGCGGCACAGAAGACCTCCCTTGCCACACTGAAGGATTATGGCCTTCCGATCGCCAAGGATTGATCGGTAACCGCTCTCCGGCGGATACAGCAGGGAGGCCTTCCCTGACAATCTCACCAGGTTGGGGAGCCCGGGTCTGTGGCCCGTGTTCCCCGCCTGCTGGAAGGTCGCTCGCCTTATAGGTTCCGAGAGGATGGGTTATTCACATGAGCCATCGAACAGCAGCTGAGGCAGGGGCGCAGAAGAAGGGGAGATCCGAGATCGTCAAACGCAACGAACGGACGGGTTGGGCATTCATGATGCCTTTCTGCATCCTCTTTGCGATTGTCTTCATCATCCCCATCGCCTATGCCGTCTATATGAGCTTCTTCCAGCAGGTGGCTTCGGGCGGCGGCGCCTAC
This sequence comes from Bifidobacterium asteroides, assembly GCF_030758775.1. Classification (NCBI taxonomy): domain Bacteria; kingdom Bacillati; phylum Actinomycetota; class Actinomycetes; order Bifidobacteriales; family Bifidobacteriaceae; genus Bifidobacterium; species Bifidobacterium asteroides. The sequence continues at coordinate 2,015,781 of NZ_CP132384.1, read as the reverse complement.
GGCGGGGGCGAGATGATCAATAAGTTCGTCGGGTTGGAGAACTTCCGATTTACAGTCACCTCCGCAGCCTTCTGGACCGGCATCGGCAGGGTCCTGATCTACACGGTCATCCAGGTCCCGGTCATGATCATCGCCGCCCTGGCCCTGGCCATGCTCCTGGATTCCTTCATCGTCAAGCATGTCACCCCCTATCGGTTGGGCTACTTCCTGCCCTATGCCATCCCGGGCGCGATCGCGGCCATCATCTGGGTATTCCTGTACAACGACCAGTTCTCGCCCATCGTCAAGGGCCTGGCAGCCATAGGAATCCACGTCAACTTCTTCGCATCCAACGCTCTGATCGCCTCCATGGCCAACATCACCACCTGGACCTTCACGGGCTACAACATGCTGATCTTCCTGGCAGCCCTCCAGGCCATCCCGCGTGACCTCTATGAGGCTGCCCGGATCGACGGAGCCAACGGTTTCCAGATCGCCATGAGGATCAAGCTCCCCAACGTCAGGGGGGCCGCCCTCCTGGCCATGCTCCTGTCCATCATCGGCAGCATCCAGCTCTTCAACGAGCCCCAGGTCATGCAGACCGTCGACAAGGGCATATCGAACTCCTACACCCCTATGATGATGGCCATGAACACGTCACGAGGCATCCTCACCCCCAAGGGTGACGGTCCGGCTTCAGCCATCGCCATTGTCATGGCGCTGATTGCCGGGGTCCTTGCCGCCCTCTACGCATACATCGAGAGGAAGGTGAACGAATCATGACCTCGGCCAATCCCGCACGCCTCGCAAAAAAGCAGGAGAAGCTCCTCAAGCAGAAGGCCGATGAACTGCCCCGCTCCATGAGGCCCACCAAGGTGGTCAAGATCACTACCATCGTGGTCCTGGTCTTCGCCCTGATCTACTTCCTCTTTCCCATTTATTGGGCCATCATCGCCTCTACCAAGTCGCCCTCCCAGCTGGTCAGCAGCAACGGCCTTTGGTTTGCGGTCGACCTGAAGAAGATTCCCCAGGCGGTGGCCACCAACTACTCGATTCTCCTGGGCTGGACCCATTCACAGTTCTGGCACTGGGTCTTCAATTCCTTGATCTACTCGGGGGTCTCCGCCCTGATTGGCACGGTGGTTTCGGTCATGGCCGGATATGGCACAGCCAAGTTCCAATTCCGGGGCAGGGGCGTCGTCATGACCATCGCCATGTCCGCCCTGCTGATGCCCTCGGCGCTGATGACCATCCCCCAGTACTCCATCTTCAACGCCCTGCATCTGAGCAACACCATGCTGGCAGTGATCATCCCCTGCTCGGTCTCGCCATTCGGTTTCTTCCTTGGAAGGGTATACGCCCAGAGTTCGGTCCCTACCGAGCTTCTGGAGGCGGCCAGGATCGACGGTGCTGGTGAGGCCAGGATCTTCTTCACGATTGTGCTGAGGATTCTTGCGCCCGCCATGGTCACGATCTTCCTCTTCCTCTTCGTGGCCACTTGGAACAACTTCCTCCTGCCGTTGATGATGCTCTCCAGCGAGAACCTCTTCCCGGTGACCCTTGGCCTCTATGGTCTGGTCTCTCTGCCGGTCTTTACCGATCGAGGGGCGCTGATGATGGGGTCCCTGCTGGGTGTTCTGCCGGTGATCATCCTCTTCTTCTGCCTGCAGCGGTTCTGGCAGGCTGGACTGACCGCCGGTTCGGTCAAGGAGTAAGGGTCCAAGGCTGCACACAGTTTTTCAGTCATTCCGTTACGAGATATTCCAAGGAGATTTGATTCGATGACCACGACCGGGCGCTTTACCCTGCCGGGCGAAGAGAACTTTGCCGAAAAGACCAAGGAACTGGCCAAGCTCTGGGGCGCGGATGCCATTCGTAACTCGGACGGCACCCGCTTGGACCAGGAGCTGCTGAACTTAGGGATGAAGGTGTACAGCGCCTACTTCCCTACTCGCGCCCACAACGAGTGGATCTGCAAGCACATGGATGAGACCCCACAGGTCTACCTCATGTCTGAGCGCATACTGGCCCACGAAGACCAAGTGCAGATTCCCTTGATGGACCGCTACTTCGACCAGCAGCTCAGGCCCAACAGGGATGCCGACCCCCACCGGTACTGGGAGGTCATTGACCGCACCGCCGGGAGGGTCCTGGACCAGTCGGAGTGGAGCCTGGATCCGGATCAGGACCTGGTTCGCGTGACCGGGGCCACCCCCATGCATGAGTACACGGCATCCTTCCTGGCCTACATCATCTGGGATCCTGTCGAAATGTACAACCACCTGACCAACAACTGGGGCGACAAGGAACACGAGATTCCCCTGGACATCTACCACCCTGCCACCCGAAAGTTCGTCATGGATGCCTATCGGCAGTGGCTGGATGAGAACCCGGCGACCGACGTGGTCCGGTTCACCACCTTCTTCTACCAGTTCACGCTGATCTTCGACCAGCTCCACCGGGAGAAGCTGGTGGACTGGTTCGGATATGCCTGTACGGTCTCCCCTCAGGCCTTGGATGACTTCGAGACCCGGTACGGTTACCGTCTTCGTCCAGAGGACTTCATCAACAAGGGCAGCTACAACTCCTCCTTCTGCATTCCTGGCAGGGCACAGCGCGATTGGATCGATTTCCTCTCGGATTTCGTGCGGGAGAATGTGAAGACCATGGTCGACATGACCCACCAGGCAGGCAAGGAAGCCATGATGTTCCTAGGAGACCAGTGGATCGGCACCGAGCCCTACAAGCCGGGCTTCGAGAAGCTGGGTCTGGATGCTGTGGTCGGATCCGTGGGCGACGGCACCACCCTGCGCATGATCTCCGATATTCCCGGGGTCCGCTACACCGAAGGTCGTTTTCTGCCTTACTTCTTCCCAGATACCTTCCATGAGGGCAACGATCCCAGCATCGAGGGGCTGGACAATTGGCGCAAGGCCCGTAGGGCCATCCTGCGCAGCCCCATATCGCGCATGGGCTACGGCGGCTACCCATCCCTGGCGGCCAAGTTCCCCAAGTTCGTTCAGACCGTGGCGAGCATCGCAGACGAGTTCCGCGATCTGCACGACAGGACCCAGGGGAGGGCGGCACAGGGCCAGCTCAATGTGGCGGTGCTGAATTCCTGGGGCGCCATGCGGTCCTGGATGGCCTACACAGTGGCGCACGCCCTGCCCAACAAGCAGACCTACTCCTACTACGGGGTTCTGGAGGCACTGTCGGGCATGAGGGTGAACGTCCGCTTCATCAGCTTCGGCGACATTCTGGCCCACGGCGTGGATCATGACCTGGATGTGATCATCACCGGTGGTCCAGCTGATACAGCCTTCAGTGGTGGCGGGGTCTGGAAGAGTCCTGCCCTGCTGGAGACCCTGCGAGCCTGGGTCGACGGGGGAGGGGCCCTGGTCGGCATAGGCCAGCCGACTGCTCTGGAAAGAGAAGGGCGCTTCTTCCAATTAGCCGACGTTTTCGGGGTTGATCAGGAGCGTTTCCACACCCTTTCGGTAGACAAGTACTTCCCGAAAGTCGCCAAGGAGCACTTCATCACCGCCGATCTGCCCGAGGACGACAAGGCGGACTTCGGAGAGCCCGTAGTGAACACCTACCCCATCAACGAGGATGTCACCCTGCTCAGGGCCGACCAGGGTCAGGTGCAGCTGGCGGTCAACCAGTATGGCATGGGCCGTGGGGTCTACCTTTCCGGGCTGCCCTATTCGGCCGTCAACGCCAGGCTTCTTGAACGGATCCTCTTCTACGCCAGTGGGCGACAGGATCGGTACGGGGACTGGAGCTGCACCAATCCTCATTGCGAGGTGGCCTACTTCCCGCAGGAGGGCGTCTACTGCGTCGTCAACAACACCGACTTGCCCCAGGAGACCAGCGTTCGTCAGGCGGACGGCCAGGTCAGAGACATTGCTCTGGAACCCAGCGCCATGGTCTGGCAGCAGGCATAAGGGCAGGTTCGGCAGGAAAGGGGCTATTATGACGACGGTTCAGGATCAGGAGCTGGCCGCGGTTGCTTCCCGCTACCCACTCGAAGGGCGTGTGGAGAGCATTGCGCCTTATGGCAACGGGCACATCAATCAGACTTATCTGATACAGACGGACAAGCGTCGTTACATTCTGCAGCGAATGAACACCTCGGTTTTCCCCGATACGGCCTCCCTGATGCGCAACATCGAGTTGGTGACCGAATTTCTGCGCTCGCAGGGTCAGGAGACCCTGGACATCATCCGCAATAGAGAGGGCAATACCTACTGCGAGCTGGCAAGTGGGGCCTGGCGGGTCTATGCCTTCATCGAGAACACGATCTCCTACGATCTGCTCCCTAGCCCAAATGTTTTCAAGGAAGCAGGCCAGGCTTTCGGACGATTCCAGAACTCCCTGGCGCTCTTCGATGCCTCTCAGCTGACCGAGACCATCGCCCACTTCCATGACACCCCCAAACGGTTCGAGACCTTCAAACAGGCTGTTCAGGAAGACATCAAAGGTAGGGCATCCACCTGTCGGACCGAGATCGACTGGTATATGGAACGTGCCGACCAGTACCCGGTCATCATGGAGGGGCTGGCCGATGGATCCATTCCACTCAGGGTCACCCATAATGACACCAAGCTCAACAACATCCTCATGGATGCCGCCACCGGTAAGGCCAGGGCCATCATCGACCTGGACACGATCATGCCTGGATCCATGCTCTTCGATTTCGGCGACTCCATCCGTTTCGGCGCTTCGACAGCCCTGGAGGATGAGCGGGATCTGGATAAGGTTCATTTCAACCCCGATCTTTACCGTGCCTATGCTCAAGGGTTCCTGGGAGCCGTGGCCGGCAAGGCTGTGGATCGGGAGCTGAGCCTCTTCCCGGCTTCCTGCAGGATTATGACCCTGGAGTGCGGCATGCGTTTTCTGACCGACTACCTTCAGGGCGACACCTATTTCGCCACCGCCTACCCGGAGCACAATCTGGTGCGGACCCATACCCAGATGCGCTTGGTCGAGGAGATGGAGGCTGACGATGCTCAAATGCAGGAGATGACCGCCCAGGTGGTCGAAGAGGTGAGGAGCTGATGCTGAATCGGGTTTACCGGAGCCTTGACGCTCTGATCGGGTACGCCTGTGCCTGTCTGGACCTGGACCCGTCCGATGTCGACTGGGCTCGCAATCAGATCCTGGCGCTTTTCTCCTTGGACTCCTACGATTCCGGGGATGGACCTGCTGATCCCGCCTCCGGTGGCGTCGATGAACTCCTGGAATCCTTTATACAGGCCTTGGTGGGTGCCGGACTTATGGCTCGGGATGATGCCCCCTCCATGGCAGATACGGTCATGGGAATCCTGTCCTCCAGGCCATCCCATCTGCAGCGGCGCTTCACGCAGGTGGAGGGAGCCCAGGGTGGTATGGCCGCCATGCACTGGTTCTACGACTATTGCGTCAAAAACACCTACATCAAAAAGTCCCGCCTGGATAGGAACCCTCGTTTCTCCTCCGGGGGCGTGGTGGTCACCATCAACCTGGCCAAGCCGGAATTCAAGGATATGAAGAAGGCTGCGGCTGGCAACAGCACCGCAGGCGGGTACCCCAAGTGCACCATCTGCCATGAAAATGAAGGCTTCGCCGGGCGTGACAAGCGCACATTGAGGACCATCCCTCTGACCTTGGGCGGGCATGACTGGTTCTGGCAGTTCTCGCCCTATGGGTACTTTCGTGAGCATGGCATCTGTGTCAACGCTGATCACACCCCCATGCACGTGGACAGGGACACCTTCGGGAACCTGCTGGATTTTGTGGACCGTTTTCCCGGCTACTTCCTAGGCTGCAACGCCGCCCTGCCCCGCATTGGCGGATCCGTTCTGGCCCATGACCACTATCAGGGCGGAGGAGAACGCCTGCCCATGCATCAGGCCGGGGCTTGGCGAACCCTGCACTTGGGCGGCCACTCTGATACCCCTATCGAGATTCTGGACTGGCCGGGGACCGTGGTCAGAGTGGTTTCGCCGTCACGGCAGGAGATCATCGAGGTCAGTGAGGCCGTCAGGCAGGCATGGGTGGATTACGACAACCCGGACCTAAACATCGCCAGCCAGGGGCCAGAAGGACGGCAATCAGCCCTTTCGCCCAGCCTGGTCAAGACCGACCGAGGCTACGAGATGAGCCTGATCCTGCGCAATAACGGTGTCAGTCCGGAGTTCCCAGATGGCATCTTCCACGTTCACCCGGAGTTCTATCCGGTCAAACAGGAACCCATCGGGCTGATCGAGGCCCAGGGGCTCTTCGTCCTGCCCGGAAGGCTGGTCGGCCAGCTTGCCTGCCTGGAAGAGGCCCTGGTGGCAGGTACCGGGCTTCCCGAACAAGTAGCCGACTTCAGCTTGGAGTATGGCGAAATTACCAAGACTCTGCAGGGTTCGCATGATCCGGACCAGGTCCATGAGGCCCTTAAGAGTGAGATCGGCAGTGTCTGCGCCCGGATCCTGGGCAACACCGCAGTCTTTAAGCGGCCCGAACAGACCGAGGAGTTCCTGCGGGGGCTGGGTTGCCGGTAGTGGCGTAGATGAATAACACCAATGACAGGGGATGACCGATGGGCGGAACAATCATGGGCGGAAACCAACCGATCGCGAGGCCGGGCGCCACGGACTCCTGGGAGACCGTGCGCACTCAAGTAATGGAAGTGCGTCTCAGGCCCGACTTTCCTTCGGTGATTGACTATCGGTTGAAGACGCCTCAGGCTGAAAGAACCATGCTTGGGCAGGTCCGGGATCTGCGTCTGGTGGCCATCAACGGCATCGAGATCGAGCTGGGTCCTGACAAGGTGGAGCTGGAGCGGGAGAATGAGACCAGTCTGGTCTATCGACTTCATGTGATTGCTGCAGGTCAGGGGATCGATGCGGTTTTGGCGGTCCGTATCTCAGTCGAGGAAGCCTCTCTGAGATTCGAAGTGATCTCGATTGGGAACCAGGCCGGCCCCGACCATCCAGTCCAGACGGTGGCTTTCCCTGGACAATGCCTGATTTCCGTGACCAGCACTCAGGCGGATGCGGAGTTTACTGGCGCTCGCATGTCTGCAGACGTCTCCATCAGTGGCGATGTACACCGGGCGGTCACTGAGCAGATGGAGGAGGATCCTATTGGGCAGGACTACATGTATGGCTTCCTCTCCGCAGATGGCCTCAGTGCCGGCCTCTGGAGCAACTCCGAACACGACGGGACCACGGCCAGCAAAACAGGAACCGGTGGCGCGCAGAACACCAGGGTTATGACTGTTCGTGATCAGGTGGACGGAGTCACCGTCCTCGGTCTGACCAGCGCACCTTGGATATACAACCGGGTGGTCCAGGATTCCCACGGACGTTCTTATACGGTTGGGGAGACAGACAAGCCCGCCATGGCAGTGGCTCTGGCCGGAGACTTGAACGATGACGGGGTGGTCAACTGGCAGGATGGTGCCATCGCCTTCAGACACATCATGAACAATCCGTATGGTTCTGATGACATCCCGGACCAGGTGGCACGACGCATAGCCATGAACTTCGGCTCTCAGGCCCAGAATCCCTTCATGACGACCTTGGATAACGTCAAGCGGGTTGCCCTGGCTACCGATGGCCTGGGTCAGTCCGTCCTTCTCAAGGGATATGGCAACGAGGGCCACGACTCCGGCCATCCGGACTACGACGACATCGGTCGACGAATGGGCGGAGTCAAGGATATGAATGCCTTGATGGACAGGGGCAAGGCCTATGGTGCCCGGTTCGGAGTCCACGTCAATGTGGACGAGATGTTTCCCGAGGCCAAGGCCTTTTCCGAAGACATGATCCGCAGGGATGACAAGGGCGGCCTCTGCTACGGCTGGAACTGGCTGGACCAGACCGTGGGCATCGATGGCATCTACGACCTGGCCTCGGGCGCCAGGAGGGAACGCTTTGCCGCCCTTGCCCGTGAGGTCGGTGACAGGATGGACTTCGTGTACGTGGATGTCTGGGGTGATGGGACCTCGGGGGAGGAGGATTCCTGGCAAACCCGGCAGCTCTCGAAGATTTTGACCGATAACGGGTGGGGGATTGGCACGGAGTACGCTTCGGCCAATGAGTATGATGCCGCCTTCCAGCATTGGTCCCTGGATTTGACCTATGGATCCCCCCACGACAAAGGTGAGAACTCCCAGGTCATGCGCTTTCTGCGCAACCACCAGAAGGACAGCTGGATAGGTGATCACCGAGCCTTCGGAGGCGCAGCCAACGCCCCGCTCCTGGGCGGCTACAGCATGAAGGACTTCGAGGGCTGGCAGGGGCGCAACGACTTCGATGCCTATATGGATAACCTCTACACCTGCGATCTCTCGACCAAGTTCATCCAGCACTTCAGAATCATGGCCTGGTACAACGACCCAATCAACGTCGATTCCGTCCATGATTCGACCAGGAATCAGGGCAATGAACAGATCGAGCTGGTCAATGATCAAGGTGACAGACTGATTATCTCCAGGGGTTCCAATGAGCAGGTATCACCCGCCTACCGCGAGCGCACGATGAAACTGAATGGCCGCGTGGTTCTTGTCGGTGATCTGGAGGCCAACGACCCCAAGGCCGACAAGCCTGGGATTGAAACTGGAACCGGCGCAGGGGCGTATCTGCTGCCCTGGGTCTGGGATGCCAATACAGGGGACCTGCTTGATCCGGATGAGCAGAAGCTCTACCACTGGAATACTGCTGGCGGCTCAACTACCTGGGAGCTCCCGGAATCGTGGAGCGATGCCTCTACCGTCATCGTCTACCGGCTGACCGACCAGGGCAGATCGGAGCCAAGGGAGATTCCGGTGGTGCAGGGGAGCCTCACCTTGGATGCCAAGCCCAGAACATCCTACTTGGTCTGCCGGCATGCGGGCCAGGGAGTCCAGGTGGACTGGTCGGGAGAGCATCTAGTGGATGCAGGGTTCAACGGCGGTGAAAGGCTGTTCCAGTCGGTCTGGTCCGTGAAGGGGCCCGGGCGTGCTTCGATCACCAAGGGCCAGTGCGCCAATTCCATGCTCCGGCTTGAGGGTTCGGTCTGTGCTGTGCAACCCCTGACCAGCCTGGTGCCAGGCAGACGGTATGCCCTCTATCTAGGGCTTGACAACCGTGGCGGCCAGGTCGAGCTGGGTGTGGAGGCGGACCAGGGTGGTGTGTTGGCTCGCAATATGAGCGGCCCGAGCATTGCCAAAAACTATGTCAAGGCTTACGCCCATAACACTGATGCTCCAACGATTGACGGCAGCAGCTACTTTCAGAATGCCTACCTCTTCTTCACGGCGCCCAAGGGTGGGCAGACCCGTCTGGCCTTGGTGCATGAAGGGGAGGGCGCCGCCTATCTTGATGACATCCGCCTGGTCGAGAACGACTATGACGGCATCAGCCTGGACCAGGACGGTCATCTGGCTGAGCTTACCTGTGATTTTGAAGATAATGTCCAGGGCATCTGGCCCTTTGTGGTGGCTGGGGCCGAAGGGGTGGAAGACAACCGAATCCACCTGGCCCAGCTGCATGAGCCTTTCACTCAGGCCGGGTGGACGGTCAAAAGGATGAATGATGTCCTCCAGGGTAACTGGTCTCTGAAAGTCAACGGTCTGACTGGAAGACGCGCTCTCCTCTTCCAGACCATTCCCCAAAACGTCCCCTTTGCGCCGGGCCGACACTACAGGGTCTCGTTCGACTACCAGTGCGGATCAGACGGCATATACGCCCTGGCAACAGGAAGAGGCGAGTATTCCGGTGAGGACCTGAACCTGCATCTGCATCCCCTGCATAAGGCTCTGGGGGTCACCGCCAGATGCGAGTTCGAGCTGACTGGCGATCCGAATGGCGATACCTGGTTCGGCATTTACTCCACTGACAGACAACCAGATCTGGAAGGCAGCAGCGGCTCGGAGGCCAACATGGCTGGCTACCAGGATCTGGTTCTCGATAATCTGCGGATTACCAGTTTGTAGCACAAGACTCGTAAGTAAGGATTGCGGTCGGCGGGGTCAATTTGCCTAGCTTGTTCTTGACCACACTAAGCGAAACAGCCGGTCGCTCTTAATCGGCCAGCTGCTTCTGATCCTGTTTAATACGAATACGCCGGTTTCAGACTCGCCGCTGGGTCAGCTGGTAGGCCGTCAGAAGGACGATCAGCCAGATGGGCCCGGCGATGACGGCCACACGGTAGCTGGGCGAGAAGCACATGAGCACCATGATCATGGCCAGGAAGGCCAGGACCGCCCAAGGGGTCACCTTGGCAAAGGGCAGCTTGAAGTGCAGGGCGTTCAAAGCGCTTTTGCCGGTCTTGCCAGCCAGGTCGCCCGGCCCCTCGCCTCGTGCTACGGCACGCCGGAAGAGCATCTCGGTCACCATGATCATGGACCAGTTGATGATGGCCGAGATCGTGGCGATGCTCATCAGGTAGTTGAAGGCGAACTGCGGCCAGAGGAAGACCACGACCACGGCCAGGGCGATGATGCAGGCTGAGGTCAGCACTCCTGCGTAGGGCACGCCTCCCTTGGAAAGCCGTCCCAGGTACTTGGGGGCATTGCCCTGCCGGGCCAGGGAGAAGAGCATGCGGGAGTTGGAGTAGAGGGCCGAGTTGTAAACGCTCATGACCGCAGTCAGGCAGACGAAGTTGAGGATGCCTGCGGCCGCGTGGACTCCCACCGAGTCGAATATCTGGACGAAGGGGCTGACGACCATGCCCTGTGCGTTGGGCTTGCCGATGGCATTCCAGGGGACTACGGCCATGATCACCCCAAGCGTCAGGATGTAGAAGACCAGAATCCTCCAGATGATGGCGTTGGTGGCCTTGGGGATGGTCCGATGGGGATCGGAGGCCTCCCCGGCGGTGATGCCGATCAGCTCGGTGCCGCCGAAGCTGAACATGACCACCGCCAGCGACATGAGCAGACCGGTCCACTGGCCATTGGCCCCGTGACGCATGAGTCCGTTGGGCAGGAACCCGCCGCCCACGGTGAACCAATTGGCGAAGGAGGCCCGCAGTCCGTTGGCCGTGGGCAGGGCCATGACCACGACAGCCAGGCCGCCGATGATCATGGCGACGATGGCCGCGATCTTGATGATGGCGAACCAGAACTCGAACTCGCCGAACTTGCTGACTCCCATCAGATTGGCCGCTGTGATGACCACCAGGAAGAAGGCCGCAGAGACCCAGGCGGGGATTGCCGGGAACCAGAAGTTGACGAAGGTGCCCACCACGGAGAGTTCGACCATGGATACCAGGACGTAGTTCATCCAGTAGTTCCATCCCGACACGAAGCCCGCCCGCTTGGACCAGTAGCGGGTGGCATAGTAGCTGAAAGCGCCGGACTTGGGGTCTTCCACGCTCATTTCGCTCATGGCCCTGACGATCATGAAGATGGCCAGACCGCCTATCAGATAGGCGATGATGATGGCCGGCCCTGCCAATGAGATGGATTCCCCGGACCCGTAGAAGAGTCCCGTCCCTATGGCGCCGCCCAGCGAGATGAGCTGGATGTGCCTGTTCTTCAGGGTTTTGCGCAGGTTCTTGCCCTGCGACTCCTTGGGTTGATCCATGGGGATGTCATTCCTTAGGTGGTAGTTGTCAGCTGAATGTGACCGGCTGACAGGGCCAACCCTATAGGAGCCGGTCCGAGCGGAATGAGCATGCCTTTGCATTGTGGAATATAGACGTCCGCAATATGAGACGTTAAATTCACCGAATCGTGACCGTTGGGTCCTACCATGGGCGTCGGTGCCTGCCGTCTGTTCCCGGTTATCGACACCTCTGTGGTATTGCTGTCCTACCGGCCTTGATGGGATGTCCCTTCCTGGACGGCGATGATTAATGGGTTGTGAAGACAAGGAGGTGCAGTCGCATGAACCGTACGGGCAATGGCCCTTTGGCGCAGCAGAATCAAGGTGACAGCGCCTCGGCAGGCGACGGCATGGAACGCGGTCTGAGCAACCGTCATGTACAGTTCATTGCCATCGGGGGCACCATCGGCACCGGGCTCTTCCTGGGGTCGGGCAAGTCCATAGCCCTGACCGGTCCCTCCATCATCCTGGTCTACATCGGCGTCGGCGTGATCATGTACCTGCTCATGCGGGCCATCGGCGAGCTCATGTATCGCAGCCCCGTCCAGCACACCTTCATCGCCTTCATCAGCCGCTACCTGGGCCAGGGGTGGGGATCCTTCGCCGGCTGGTCCTACTGGATCGTGCTCATCCTGATCGGCATGTCCGAGCTGACTGCCGTGGGCACCTACTTCGTCACCTTCTTCGGCACCTTCGGCATCGATCTGAGCGCTTGGCGGGGCCTGATCGAGCTCTGCTTCCTGGCGGCCATGGTGTGCATCAACCTGATTGCCGTGCGGGTCTTCGGGGAGACCGAGTTCTGGTTCTCCATGATCAAGATCACCCTGATCCTGGCCATGATCGCCACGGCCGTGGTCATGGTCATCACGGGCTTCCACTATCCGGCGGTTCACATGCCGGGGCAGGATCGGATCAGCCCGGCCGGCCATGCGGGCCTGGACAACATCACCACCGGTCTGAGCATGGCGCCCAACGGGTGGATGGCCTTCTTCATGAGCTTCCAGATGGTCTTCTTCGCCTACGAGATGATCGAATTCGTTGGGGTCACCGTCTCCGAGACCCAGAATCCCCGCAAGGTCCTGCCCAAGGCCATCAACCAGATCATCCTGAGGGTGCTGATCTTCTACGTGGGCGCCTTGGTCGCCATCATGCTGATCGTGCCCTGGCGCTCCTTCCGCCCCAACGCTGACGGCAGCTTCACCTCGCCATTCGTCATGGTCTTTCGCTACGCCGGGGTCGACTGGGCGGCCGCTCTGGTCTTCTTCGTGGTCATCACGGCAGCCAGCTCCTCGCTGAATTCCCTGCTCTATTCCGCCGGCCGCAACCTCTTCCAGCTGGCCGCCGCCGGCCACTCTCCGGTGATGCGCAGCCTGCATACGATTTCACGCCGCGGCAAGGTGCCTGCCCGGGCCATCATTTTGTCTGGGGTGTTGATCCTCCTGTCTCCGGTGCTGCATCTGCTGCCCGGCTTCGAGGACACCTTCGTCCTGTTCACCTCCTGCTCGAGCGCGGTCATCATCTTCATCTACATCCTGACCCTGCTTGCTCACCGTCGCTACCGGACCAGCCCGGACTTCATGCCTGACGGGTTCATCATGCCGGCCTACCGGGTGACTGGAGCCGTTGCCATCGCCTTCTTCGTCCTGATCTATCTCTCGCTCTTCCTGGCTCCCGACACCCGGTATCCGGCCATACTGGGATTGGTCTGGCTGCTGGTCTTCGGCGGCATCTGCCTGTGGAAGCACAGGGGCGAGGCGTTGTCGGTCGACTGACCGTCTGCGAGCGTGGGCGCATTATATGGCCTCAAAACACTATAAACAAGTCTGTTTTTCCGCTTGTGCTTGGGCTAGATTGATTTTCGGTACTTGTCAAATCGGCCTTCGTTTCTCGCAGGCTTGATAACGAGGGACTGACGAAGGAGATCATCGCCCATGGTTGCACAGGTCTGCAGGACGCGAGTGGCCAGGACCGCTGGCTCCCTGCTCTCATGCCTGCTGTTGGCTCTGATATTCCTGTTCCTGCAGACCCCGCAGTCGGCCATGGCGGCGAGCGGAACCACGGATTATGACAGCTGGGCCCAGGTGGCAGGCTCAGTATCCCATCAGTTGGATAGAGGGTGTGAGGACTATGCCCGGGGGGATCGTGCCGGGGCGGCCTCGCAGTTCATGGGGGCCTACAACGTGGGCTACGTGGGTTCAGGATTCGTCTCGGTCGTGGAATCGACCCTGGGGCAGGACAGGCGCAACGCTCTGGACGGACAGTTCCAGGCCCTGCAGAGCCAGGCCTACGCCCCGGATGCCGGGCAGGCCCTGATCCAGGGCAGTGAAAAGCTCAAGGCCGATCTGGCTGCTGTGGCCTCCCAGCTGGATGCCACCCAGGGGCTGGCCAATCCCCGCGCCTATGCCAAGGCTCAGCAGGAGCAGATCAAGGCTGACCGTCGACGGCTAGATGCAGCCAAGAAACATCGGAACACCGGCAAGGGCAATCGAACCTGGACCCAGGTGGCCCACGAGATGACGCCCATCCTGGATCAGGCGCTCGCCCAGGCATCCAAGGGACAGGGCCAGGCGGGATCCGACCTGGTCAACAAGGCCTATTACCAGTACTACGAAAAGCTGGGCTTTGAGAAGAACGTCATGAACGCCATCAGCGGCAACAGGGTCTCCCAGGTCGAGTACCAGTTCAAGGAGACCCGGATGGCCATGGTGGCGGGCAAGCCGGCCAAGACCCTGGTGAACGACCTGAAAAGCATGCTGATCGAGGATGCAGCCATTCTGGATGGAGGCGCCGCGGACCAGGTCAATGGGTGGACGTCCTTCCTGACCTCCGCCTTCGGCCAGGCCTTCGTGGTTCTGCTGCGGGAGGGGCTGGAGGCCATCCTGGTGGTGGCTGCCATCATCGCCTACCTGGTCAAGTCCGGCCATAAAGACAAGGTTCGGCACATCTACTGGGGCATTGCGGCAGGTCTGGTGGCCAGCGGGCTGGTGGCCCTGCTCTTCACTCTGCTCTTCAACGGGAACGGTCCCCAGCAGGAGATCCTGGAGGGCGTGGTGGCCCTGGTGGCCATGCTCATGCTGCTCTACACCAGCAACTGGATGCTGTCCAAGTCCTCTGTGGAATCCTGGAACCACTACATTCAAAGCCGGACGGTGGCTGCTATCTCGAAGGGCAGTGTGATCTCCCTGGCCCTGCTTTCCTTCCTGGCGGTCTTCCGCGAGGGGGCTGAGACGGTCATGTTCTACCAGGCCATCTTCGCCATGGCCCCTGGAGGCTCACGGGAGATCTGGACCGGTTTTGCGGCCGCCGCCGTGGTCCTGGTCATCGTTTTCGTGCTCATCCGCTTCACCTCGGTCAAGATCCCCATCCGGCCCTTCTTCATCATCACCAGCCTGCTCATGGCGGTCATGGTGGTCATCTTCGCCGGGGGCGGGGTTCACGCCCTGATCGAGGGCGACCTGGTGCCGGCCACCTATCTGCCCGGGGTGCCCACCAGCGACTGGATCGGGCTGTATCCATACACGCAGACCATCGGCGCCCAGATCCTGGCGGCCCTGGTCGTGGTCGTGCTGGCAATTGTGTCGACCCGCCGCCTGCACAAGCAGGAGCAGGCGCAGTCGAATCAGGACTCCGGCAGGTCAACGTCGGCAACCGCCCGCCAGGCGGAAACCGAGCAGGCTGCCGAAGGGGCTGTGCCCTCTGAGGTCACGGCATCCATGCAAACACCAAAGAGCGAAGGACAATCATGAAGAAGAGACAATTGACCGCCCTGGTCGCGCTGGTGCTCTCAGGCACCCTGGCCCTGGCGGGGTGCGGTTCCGGCGGGTCAGGCACCCGTGAGGCCCCCGCGCCTGAGGCTTCCGGTGCCTCCCAGTCCTCGGCGGGCAAGGGGGCCGGATTCGAAGAGATCCCCATCCCGCCCGACGATCAGCAGAAGGGCCCTCTAAACATCGGCACGGTCTTCTTCCAGCCCATCGACATGGAGCCTGCCTCCATGGGGCTGAAGGCTGCGGATGCCAGCCTGCACCTGGAGGCTGATATCCACGCCCTGCCCAACAACAACCTGGGCTATGCCAAGGGGGAGTTCGTTCCGGATCTGACCGTCAACTACACCATCCAGAACAAGGATGACCCCAACGACAAGCAGTCCGGCACCTTCATGCAGATGAACGCCTCGGATGGCCCGCATTACGGAGCCAATATCAAGATGGAGAAGGCTGGATCCTACAAGCTGACCTATTCCATCGACTCCCCGGAGAAGAAGGGCTGGATGCTGCACGTCGATCCGGAGACCGGCGTGAAGGGACACTTCTGGACCGAGCCCATCGTGGTTAGCTGGGACTGGGACTACACGCCCCACCAGTGGTAAGCTGCTATGCACCATGCTTGAGCAATTTGTCACGGTCTTGCCGGGGACGCTGGCCCCGGCCCTCCTGGTCATGGTTTTCAGTGTGCTGTTGGGGGTGGGCGAGGGCCGCGATCGGCCCCGTTCCTCCTCCTGGCGACTGATCGGTCTGGGGGTCGGCGTGCTGGGGGCGTTGGTCTTCGCCCTCCTGCGCGCCACCGTGATCATCAACCGGCGGACCATGGTCAACTACCCGACCCTGGTAGCCTGCGTTCTGACCGATCTGGCGGCCATCGCGGTGGTGCTGGCCGCCGACCGGCTGGTTTCAGACTGGCATCGCCGCCCCTGGGCCATGGATCTGGTCAACGCCCTGGCGGCCCTGGCCATAGCCCTGACCACCTTCCGTGCCCTGCCCGATGTCATCCTGCAGCTTACGGCCTTTGTAGAGCCGGGGGAGCCGGTGATGACCTCGGCCGTGCTTCTGAGGGCCTTGGGCTTCCTGCTCGGCCTGGCTGCCGCTGTGATAGTGGCTGCAATTCTGAGGACCATGCATACCTCCTGCCCCCGAATAGCCTTCCGTCTGGCCGCCCTGCTCATGGTGGTCCTGCTGCTGGTCCGGCACGGCGTAGCCCTGGTGGCCCTGATGCAGACCACCGGCCTGGTTCTTCTGCATGGCTGGGCCTTCCGGGTCATGGCCCTGGGTTACAACGCCGACCTCATCCTGGTGCTTGCCCAGGTTCTGGTCTTCATCATTCCAGTCCTGGCCTGCCTGGTCGCAGGCTGGCGCATGCCGGTGACCGGAGCCTCCACGGCCGACGACCGCAGCCACCGGGCCTTCCGTCGAAGGGCCCTGGCATCAGCGGTCTGGAGCCTGGTGGCCATGATCGGCGTCACCTTGGCCCTGACCGTGGGCACGGCCCAGGCCCACCAGGTGCCTGTGCTCTCGCCTCCGGAGAAGTATTCCTTGACCTCCGATACGGCTACCATTCGCTTCTCCCAGGTGGAGGATGGCCACCTGCATCGATTCAGCTACCGGGCCAAGGACGGCACCGAGATGCGCTTCATCATCATCCGCAAGAATGGCGCGGCCTACGGGGTAGGGCTGGATGCCTGCGATAACTGCGGGGATGCGGGCTACTACGAAAAAGACGGCAAGATCATCTGCAAGAAGTGCGACGTGGCCATCAACCTGGCCACCATCGGGTTCAAGGGCGGCTGTAATCCCGTCCCCCTGCCCTACAAAACCGGCCGGGGCGCCATACTGATCAGCACCGCCGACCTGGATGCCCTGTCCTCGCACTTTAAGAGCTGAAAAAGGGAAGGAGCGGTTGGTATGTTCTTCATGCGAATGATGCTGCGGTCATTCAGCCGCCAGTTCGGGCGAAGAATGCTCATCGCCGTCACGGTCTGCCTGTCTGCCTGCGTGGCTACGGCCATGCTGGGGGTGGTCTTCGACGTAGGCGACAAGCTCAACGCAGAGCTGTCTACTTATGGATCCAACATCACGGTCCAGGCCAAGGCGGATGCCGTGGTCTCCGACCTCTACGGCGACCAGGAGGGCGGCCCATCAGGCGACGAGTCAACGCCGACAGCCTTCCTCAAGGAGTCCCAGGTGCCCAAGATCAAGACCATCTTTTGGGCCTACAACATCACCGACTTTGCCCCCCGCCTGGACCTTCGCGGCACTGTGGACCAGGCCGCCGCCCCCCTTGTGGGCACCTGGTTCGGCCGGACCGTCAAGGTCGACAGCGGTGAGAGCAGCACCGCGGGCCTGAAAGGTCTTCGACCATGGTGGAAGGTTCAAGGCCGCTGGCCCAAGGATGAGGCCGTATCCGGCGGCAAGTCTGAGGCCATGATGGGCAAGGAGCTGGCTGCACGACTGGGTGGCCGTCAAGTTGGCGACCAGGTCAAGGTGGGTCTGGATGGTAAACAGCAGACTGTCACCATTGTGGGCATCTTCGATTCCGGTGATGCTGATGCCTCCTCCCTCTACCTGCCTACCAAGCCGTTGCAGGAGATGTCCGGCCTGACCGATCAGATCGACCAGGTGGAGGTCAAGGCCCTGACCACGCCCGAGAACGACCTGGCCCGCAAGGCCGCACGAAATCCTGCTGCCCTCTCCCAGGACGAGTGGGAGACCTGGTACTGCACGGCTTATCCGTCCTCCATCGCCTACCAGATCGAGGAGGCCATACCCGGGTCCATGGCCAAGCAGGTCAGACAGGTGGCAGCCCTGCAGGGCGACGTTCTGCAAAAGACCCAGGCGGTCATGATTCTGATGACCGTGCTCAGCCTGCTGGCGGCAGCCATCGCCGTGGCCAACCTGATGGCATCCTCCATATCCGAGAGGTCCTCGGAGTTCGCTCTGCTCAAGGCCTTGGGCGCCACTGACGGGGCCGTGTCCCGACTGGTGCTGGCCGAGACGGCGCTGATCGCCTTGGCTGGGGCTCTGGTCGGCGCCCTGCTGGGCTCCGGAGTGGCACAGATTGTTGGCAGAGTGGTCTTCGGCTCGGGCATCACCATGAGGCCCATGGTCTTTGTGCTGGTCTTCGTGCTGCTGGCCCTGACCGTGCTGCTGGCGTCCATTTCGTCCATCAGATCGATTCTGCGGCTTCGGCCGGCGGAGGTGCTTCATGGCCGCTGATCGCCATACAAGCCATATGACCAACACTCGTATGTTCCTGACCATGCTCTTCGGGGCCGTCTTCCGCCGTAGGGGCCGGGCCCTGATGGCCGTGGTGGCCTCCTTGGTGGGTGCGGCCACCCTTTTCTGCCTGGCGGCGGTCTGCATCGAAGCCCCCAGGCAGATCAACCAGGAGATGCGCTCCTACGGGGCCAACCTGGTTGTCTCGCCCATTCAGGGAGGCAATCGGTCCGGCTCCGGCATCGAGCAGAGCATGGTGGACCACACCACCCACATGGTGACTGCCAAGGCCCCGGCGCGGTACGCCACCTATCGATATGAGACGGTGCAGGTCAATGCCGGGGCCCGCGAGATGGCCGGCATCCACCCCGACCAGGTGCGTCAGCTCAACCGTCACTGGAGTGTTGAGGGATCCTGGCCACAGTCCGGTTCGGTCATGGTAGGGCGGGATCTGGCAGATTCACTGGGGCTGACCACCGGTAAGCAGATAACTATTGGTTACCCCGCTGGAAAGGTCACCGCCACAGGCAAGACCGGGGGGCAGGGTCGTGACTTTCGTGTGGGAGGCATTGTCGATACTGGCGGTTCTGAAGATCGGATCATTTACGCCGACCTGGCTGACCTGGAGCTCCTGACCGGGGCCAAGCGGGGTACCGATGTCATCGAATACTCGGTCAACACCATGACTTCTGGGCTGAAGACCATCGCTGCCAGCATCAACGACATGACCTCCATGGGGGTCAAGGCCCGGCCGGTCACCAGGATCACAGCGGGCGACAGCCACACCATCGCCATGCTCCAGTCGCTCTTCTGGCTGGTTTCGGTGGTGGTGCTGGTCCTGACCTTTGTGGGCGTGGGGACCACCATGGCCTCCATCGTCTCCCAGCGGCGTAGCGAGATCGGCCTGCGCAAGGCTCTGGGCGCCTCCTCGCGGGGGATAGCCATGGAGTTTCTGGCTGAGTCGGCCTGCTACGGATTGGCAGGAGGCCTGATCGGCACCGCTCTGGGCTATGGCTTCGCCCGGCTGCTCTGCCTGTCCGTCTTCCAGCGGCCGCTGGGCTTCAACTGGTGGCTGGCCCTGGGCACGGTCCTGCTGAGCGTGGCCATATCCATGATCGCATCCATCCGGCCGGTCCTCCGGGCTTCGCGTATCGACCCGGCTCTGGTTTTGAGGGAGGAATGACAATGACGCAGGCAAAGGCGAGCGAGGGCCAATCGGGCGGCGGCATGCTGCTGGATCTGGACCATGTATCCAAGATCTACGGCGATCTGCATGCTTTGGACGACCTGAATCTGAGCGTCCCGCAAGGTCAGTGGCTGGCCGTGGTGGGGTCCTCCGGCTCAGGCAAGACAACCCTGATGAACATTCTGGGCTGCATGGACACACCCAGCCGTGGCTCGGTCCGCCTGCAGGGGCGGCCGTTGGAGGATCTGAGTCAGTCCCAGCTGGCCGATGTGCGCAAGAACGTGATCGGCCTGGTCTTCCAGAAGTTCTACCTGGTCCCGCATCTGACCGCCCTGGAGAACGTCATGGTGGCCCAGTACTACCATTCAGTGGTGGACGAGGACCAGGCCATGAAGGCCCTGGACCGGGTGGGCCTGGCGGATCGAGCCCGCCATCTGCCCAGCCAGCTTTCGGGCGGCGAGCAGCAGCGGGTCTGCGTGGCCCGGGCGCTGATCAATGAGCCCAAGCTGATCCTTGCTGACGAGCCCACTGGCAACCTGGACGAGGCCAATGAGAGGATCGTGCTGGACCTCTTCCGGCAATTGCATGACCAGGGAACCTCCCTGATTGTGGTCACCCACGATGCCCTGGTGGCCTCCTGCGCTCAGCGGGAGATCATGCTCAACCACGGTGTGCTGGCCGGCGAGCAGTGGAATGATGAGGAGGCCAAGCGGGCCTACCTGGCAGCCGGAGGTCGGCCGGCCTTCAGTGGAGCTCCTGGCGATTCCGGGGACCAGGATATTCCGGTGGGCTTCCACGACCCCACCAAGACGGCCAAGACCGGCGGCACCCTGCCGGGATCGGCTGCTGATGCAGAAGGAGGGCGTTGAAATGGCTAAAAGCAAGTCTCGGGGACTGGCCACGGCCTCGGCAACATTGGCGACCCTGGTGGCGGTGGGCTCTCTTTTGGGCGGCTGCGGAAGCCAGCAGGCCAAGCCCATGGACGACGAGTTCGCCGGGTCAGGCGCAGAGTCCAGCTCTGCTCCAGGGTCAGCGGAAGGACCCGGCGCGGCGGGCGAGGGCAAGCCTACGGCCGTCTCGCGTGATGGGTTGCCGGCCGCTCCGGCCGACACGGGCAACTATCATGACGGCACCTACGCTCTGACGGGCAAGTACGGGCGTGACGGGGCCGACACCATCGATGTGGATCTGGATCTGTCGGGAGGGCAGGTGAGCCGGGTCCAGGTCCAGGGGCATTCGGACTCGCCCATTTCACGCGGTCACATGGAACGCTTCGCCCGGGCTGTGCCCGGTGTGGTCCAAGGGCGTCCGCTCAAAGACCTCAAGGTGGAGAAGGTGGCCGGGGCCAGCTGGACCTCGGACGCCTTCAACAAGGCCCTGGACCTGGCTCGGCTGGAGGCTTCGGCGGACAGGTCTTCCTGAGAACCGGGCTGCACGGGTGGCAGAGACAAAAAGGGGCGAGGATTCGATTCCTCGCCCCTTTTCTTCAGATCAACTAGCGATCCCACCAAGGACGCAGCGGGTAGGTGTCCGTGCCGGTCTCGGGATCGGGCTTGATGCACTGGAACTGGTGTATTTGAATGTTGTCGAGCTCGAAGTTGAGCCGCGCGCCGGCCATGTACAGGCCCCAGAGACGCGCCTTGGGCTCGCCCACCATGGGCTTGGCCTGGCCCCAGTGCTCCTGGAGGTTCTCAGTCCAGTGCTTGAGGGTCAGCGCATAGTGCTGGCGCAGGTTCTCCTGGGTGATGACCTCGAAGCCGGTGTCCTGGATGGCCAGTTCGATCTCGGCCGGGCTGGCCAGCTCGCCGTCGGGGAAGATGTAGCGGTCGATGAAGCCGCCGGCCCGCTTGTGGTCATGGGAGTTGGTGCGGGTGATCTGGTGGTTGAGCAGGATGCCGCCCGGACGCAGCTTGTCCATCATCTCCTTGAAGTAGGAGGGGTACTGCTTGTAGCCCACATGCTCCATCATGCCGATGGAGCAGATTCCATCGAATCCGGACTCGGGCACGTCGCGGTAGTCCATCAGCCTGACCTCGGCCAGATCCTGCAGGCCCTCCTGACGAATCCAGTTCTGAGCCCACTCGACCTGCTCCTCAGCTAGAGTCACGCCGATGACGTGAATGCCGCGGCGGGCGGCCGCGATCTCCATGGAGCCCCAGCCGCAGCCCACGTCCAGCAGACGGTCGCCCTTGTTCAGGTGCATCTTGTCCAGGACCATGTTGAGCTTGTGCCACTGAGCGTCCTCCAGGCTGTCGTCCTCCTTCTCGAAGACGGCGCAGGTGTAGGTCATGGAGGAGCCCAGGAAGAGCCGGTAGAAGTCGTTGGACTGGTCGTAGTGGTAGCTGACGGTGGCTGCGTCGCCCCGGCGGGTGTGGGGACGGATGCCCTCAGTCAGTCGCTTGGCCAGGGAGGGCCCTTCGATGGCCGGCGGCTCGGGTACGCGCACCCCGTGTGAGAAGACGGCCGCAGCTGCCCGGGCCAGCTCCATCTTGCTGGGATGCTTGACGAAGTGCTTGAGGCCCATCAATTCCTTGAGAACCTGGTAGGGGTTGCCTGGCAGCAGCTCGGGAGAATCCAGATCGCCCTGCAGGTAGGCCCGGGCCAGACCCAGGTCGTTGGGATTTTCCGTGATGTAGTACATGGCACGGGAATTCTTGACTTCCAGATGCAGCGGCGCTTGGTCCTGCCCGAAGACCGACCCATCGAAGGCGGTCACCTGCACAGGCGCGTCAGGGGTGAGGAAGAGCCCGATCATCTCGGCTACAGTCATCTTGCTTTTGGCCATGAAGCCCCCTTGTGTGACCCGGACATGACCGAACATGGCGGGTCTGGTAGTTAGTGGATACAAGTACTGTTTTCACCCTACCCCTGACACTGGTCCCTATCAGTGTCATGTTCAGTGAATTATTCCGCATGGGAAACCTTGCCTGGGTACAGACTCTTTGGTAAGGCTGAACAGGGAGGCGAGCAGGAAATGACCAGCAGCGGATCAGCGTCGGCCGGGGCAGATGAGGCCTGGATTCAGCACACGCTTGCCAGATTGGGGCATTCGCGCTTCCGCGCTGGATTCTCTTTATCGGCCAAGGATCGCGCCTACGCCCGCGCCAAGGGCAGGGATACCATCGACCGCCACGCCCATGAGATGCTGGCCAAGCGTGTGGGGCCTGCCCACCCTTTGAAGGACGGCAAGCAGACCCCCTACCGCGGGCATCCGGTCTTCACAGCCCAGCATGCCACGGCCACCTGCTGCCGTGGGTGCATCGAGCGCTGGCACCACATCCCGCGCGGCCGGGCTCTGACCGATGCAGAGGTTGATGCTCTGGCCAGGCTGGTCATGGCCTGGATCGAGCGCGATTTGGTGAATCATCCGGTCCGATAAATTACCACCGCCGGGTTTTGGCCAATCGAGCACGAGTTTCCAGACACGGCTCTTCTCTTTCATGATGATGGATAGGTTTACTCCCAGGGCGACGCAATAGTGCCGCGGTCCATATATTGCCCTTGCAGAAGCTTGAATTGGGGCTTGCGCTTTGGGTGTCTGAAGTGGTTGATGAGCGTTTTTACTGCCGTTTCAGTGACAAGCTGAACATCATTCTGCCAGGCCGAAAATGGCATATAGAGCGCATCTGACATCTGTTTCTCGCATGAGACCAATACTGAATATTGCTCAGGAATGGGTATGTGTCTGATTTCCATGAGGTGATGAAAGACCAGGGTTGCAGATTCATTTTGGATGATATAAGCGGTTGTCCCTTCCTGCATGGATAGGATGCCATCAAGCTCGCTTTCGATTTTTTCCGTATCAGTGGTACAAGTACGGATGCTGAGATTGAGACCAAGGCGTTGGGAAGTCTTGTTGGCAGATTGGATAAATCTGAATGTGTCATTGAGTTCCTGGTCCAGAATGGGCTGGGGCAGGGTTATCAGGCAGATGTTGTTATGACCTTCAGACGCAAGTTTCTCGACCATGCTAGATGCTGCATGTCCGAAATCCGTGTCGACAACATCCAGATTCATCCTGTCATCGGGAACGCCAAGACAGACAGTCGGTATTCCTGACTTGGCAGCAAACAGGATTCGAGGGTCTTTCCTCCGTACATCCAGAAAAATGAGGCCATCCGCCTTGTGCGACTGGCAGACATTGGCTGTGGCCGTTCCATCCGGGTCGTTGACGATGAGCATATCGTAACCTGCGCTGGTCGCCGCCTTCGAGAGCCAATTGATATAAGCGCCTCTGGCCAGCTCGAAGTATGCACCTTGTCGGTTGCTGGTGATGACACCTATAGTGTTCGTTTTGGAGGTTGACAGACTTTGTGCGGAATGATTGGCCACATATCCTAGCTTGTCCATAGCTGCTCTGACTTTGGCTTCTGTTTCTTTCGAGACTGATCGAAAGCCAGTGAGAACAAAGGAAACGGTTGTTTTCGAGACGCCTGCCTCTCTGGCCACATCATTGATGGTGGACACTGTGCCGTTCCTTTCAACCATTTTGGGATTACCATTCATGATATCCCGCGGGCTTAGATAAGTCTTGCTTCAGAGCTGAAGAATGCCCGATTCCAGAATGGTGATTTGCGTAGGATCAGGTGGCGGTATATAGTGATGTAAACCGGTTTGTAAAACCGGTTTACATAGTGGTTGTAAACCTTACTTCCACAATGAAGACTGAGCGGAATACTCAAGGAGGAGTTTATATGCAAAGGATAAAGTCGGCGATGATCAAAACGGCGGCACTGGTGTGCGTCTGTGCTACTACCTTTGGGGTAAGTGCCTGTGGTTCCTCGTCAAAAGAGGCTGGGAAGAACGATAAGACCATACAGTTCTGGGACGACTGGACGCGTCATACCAATGGATCCGAGTTCGATAAGCTGGTCAAATCCTGCGCTCCGGAAGGGTACACCATCAAGCGACAGTCCATCGCCACATCCGATTTGCTTAATAATCTGACTACTGCCGTCAAGGAAGACAATGGCCCAGATGTAGCTGTGATTGACAACCCCATGATTCCTTCGGCAGTTGATGCTGCTTTGGTCGCCGGCGGGGATGAAACCGGTCTGAAAGCAACGGGCTATGATGCCAACTTAGAGGCGCCAGGGATTGTAAACAAGGTGACCTACGGAGTTCCACTCGGTGGATCCAACACATTAGGCCTTATTTATAATCCCAAAATCATTAGTGAGGCAGGAGTCGATGTCTCTAGTATCCATGATTGGGATTCGCTGAATAAAGCAATTGAGGCTGTGGTTAATTCCGGTCATAAGGGAATTGCATTTTCCGGGATATCCGGTGAAGAGGGCGTATTCCAATTTTTGCCCTGGTTCTGGGGCGCCAAGGGCGATTTGAAGCATCCGGATTCACAGGCACGGACTGATGCTCAGAATCTGCTTGCGGGCTGGATAAAGAAGGGTTGGGCCCCCAAGTCCGCAACCACCGATACGCAATCGGCCGCTTGGGATCTTTTCCTTGCCGGAGACTATGGTTTCGTTGAAATTGGCACTTGGATGCAGGCAGAGGCCGACAAGGCAAATGCCAAAATGATCCCCATCCCCGCCAAGGACGGCGGTGTGGCCCCGGTCCCCACTGGTGGTGAATTCGCCATGGTGGCAACACACAAGAAAAATGCCAAAGAGCATTATGACAAGGCAGTAAAGGTGATTTCGTGCTTGTCTGAGCCTGACAAACTCTTCAAGGTTAATAACGCATTGAGCAATCTTTCCGCCAAGAAGAGCGTGCGTAGCCGCCAGGTAAAGGAAAACGCCGGACTAGCCCAGTGGGAAGCTTCAATCGAGAAAGCTCAGGGCCGTACTTCCGATCTCGGCCTTAAGTATGAAGAGACTTCCGCTTCTCTATCTGAATCCCTGCTGAATGCTCTCAACAAGCAATGAAGTGAAGCAAACATCCTCGGCGGTATCGGAGGTCTGATTTGACCCCTGTACCGCCGTGGATTGGATATTGAAGACGTGTGTGAAAGGGACGGGACTCCATGGAACACGAATCGAGTGAAATGAGCGAGCTGTCGAGACGATCGAATCGTCGTAGTGGCATACTTCGCAGATTAGACGGGCGGATAGCAGCAATCGGATTCGTGCTGCCATTGATTGTCTACCTATTAATTTTCTATGCAGCGCCACTCATCCAGAACATATCGATGAGCCTGCATCGTTATACTCGACGCACTTTCGTTACCGGCGATGCCCCGTTCGCGGGGCTGGATATTTATCGTGAGGTGATCACTTCATCTGAATTCTGGCCTGTGGTCCTGCAGACTTTGATCTTTGTGGTGGTTTCGCTGGTCTTCCAATACGTTATTGGTTTGGCTCTGGCGGTATTCTTCAACGATAACTTCAAATTGTCGGGACTTTTGCGTGGCATCATGCTCATCCCCTGGCTCTTGCCTCTGATCGTCTCAGGGACTACATGGCAATGGATGATGAATCCGGATAGCGGAATTCTCAACAAATTCCTCGGCTTATTCGGTATTGCTCCAATTTGGTGGCTGCAGGCAGATCATTCGCTGTGGGCGGTAACCATTGCCAATATCTGGCTTGGCATTCCCTTCAACTTGGTTATTCTCTATTCGGGATTGCAGAATATCAGCGTCGATCTTTATGAGGCTGCCGCCTTGGACGGTTGTAATGCTTGGAACCGATTCTGGAATATCACGTTTCCGCTGTTGCGGCCGGTCACATCCATTACTCTGCTGCTCGGCTTCGTATACACCTTGAAGGTTGTAGACGTGATCTGGGTGATGAGCATGGGCACAGGAAGCTCTAAAACTCTGGCGACGTGGGCGTACTCCATGGCCTTCGGCAAGGGAACTTCTGCCACGATCAAGTACTCGCAGGCGGCGGTTTTGGGCAGCATCCTGATACTGGTCGCCCTGGTGTTCGGTTTCATCTACCTATGGGTGCAGAAGTCTCAGGAGGAGAACTGATGATGCACAGACATTCTGGTCTCAAAACTGCGCTGGGAATATTCTTCACGGCTATTATGCTGTTCCCTGTTTACTGGATGGTCAATATCTCTTTCACCGCAAAGGGGTCCATCAGATCAGGTGACCTGTTTCCGAAGGATTTCACTCTGGATAATTACGCCAGAGTGCTTGATATCCAGCTGCCCAATCTGGCCACCTCGATCATCCTGGCCCTGTGCTGTGTGATTTTGACCTTGCTCATAGCCTTGCCCTCGGCATATGCCCTATCGCTATTGCGTGTACGAGGCTCAAGAGTGATCAGTTTTCTGTTGATTGTCGCACAGATGATTCCCGCCGTTGTTGTCACGCTGGGATTCTATGAGATCTACAACAAGATCGGCCTGCTTGATACGATTCCCGGGCTGGTACTTGCGGATTCAACAATTGCCGTTCCGTTCGCGGTTATGCTCCTGACTTCATTCATGGAGAGCATTCCCATATCCCTCTTGGAGGCAGCAGAAGTTGATGGCGCGACAAAAATGAGGCGGTTCATCAGCATCGTCATCCCACTGTCACGCAATTCCATTGTTACTGTCAGCCTGTTCGCCTTTTTGTGGGCATGGTCGGACTTCCTCTTTGCCAGTACTCTGGATGGTGGAGGCAGCAGGCGACCGATAACCTTGGGACTATATGCCTATATCGGGGCTCAAACACAGGAGTGGGGACCGATGATGGCGACTGCTGTTCTCTCATCGATTCCAGCGACGATATTGCTGGTCTTTGCCCAGAAATACGTAGCGGCAGGGGTTACGGCAGGAGCTGTTAAAGACTGAGTTTGCGCAACCATCACGGATGGCACAAAGGAGACAAGGTGTACGAGGATTTTCAAATTGGACAGGATTACCTGGTTTGGACCGGGGACGGAGAGACGATACGTATTGAAGCCTGGGGACGGAACAGCGTTCGGGTAAGGGCCACTCGAAACGATACCTTTAATCCTCATGATTGGGCTCTGCTACCCAAAGACAAGGTAGTTGAGGCGAATCAGCATACGATAGATTATCAAAACAAAATTGACAAGACATCTGACGAGTCCTGCAGCATAAGTCTTGACCGGAATAAGGGAGAAGCGACACTGACCAATGGCTCGATCATTGTGAAGGCACACTCATCTCATCATTATGTTGGAAGCGTTGGCTATGAGGTGTTCAGGTGCGAACTGAGTTTCTGGGACGATAAGGGGCGATGCCTGTTGCGTGAGGCCCCAGCAGGCGGGTCTCTGATGCTCAAAGCCAGACAGTATGAACCAATAGCTGGCGGGAGTTATGGTCTGAAAGTTTCGTTCATTTCGTCGCAGGATGAGCACCTGTACGGTATGGGGGAATATCAGCAGAATATTTTGGACATCAAAGGGTGTACTTTCGAGCTCGCTCATCGCAATTCTCAGGCCAGCGTGCCCTTTGTCGTTTCTTCTGCCGGGTATGGCTTCCTCTGGCACAATCCGGCCATTGGAAGGGCCATCTTTGGAAAGAACAGAACAGAATGGGAGGCGCGCTCTAGTGATCAGATTGATTATTGGATCACCGCTGGTGACGACTACGCGCAGATCGAGTCACAGTATGCGGATGCCACCGGTCATGCCCCTGTTATGCCTGAATGGGGTCTGGGATTTTGGCAGAGCAAGCTGCGATATTGGAATCAGGATCAGGTAATAAAGGTCGCCCATGGTTTTAAGGAAAGAGATATACCCTTGGATCTCCTCGTGGTTGACTTCTTTCATTGGCCCCACATGGGTGACTACAGGTTTGAGGATGAGTTCTGGCCGGATCCGGCAGCCATGGTCAGGGAGCTGGATCAACTAGGCGTCAAACTCATGGTGTCCATATGGCCGCAGGTCTCGATCACCTCCGAGAATTTCGTTGAAATGAAGAAGCGGAATTACCTCACCAGCACCGAGGCAGGTTTGGATTTGGACATGATGTTCGAAGAGCCTAGCGTCAATTACGATGCGACCAACCCTGGTGCTCGGGAATTCGTTTGGAACCTCTGCAAGAAGAATTACTGGGATAAAGGAGTTCGTGCTTTCTGGCTGGATGAGGCAGAACCAGAGTATGGAGTATACGACTTCCGCAATTACCGGTACAGTCTCGGTAGCGATCTGAATGTAGGCAACATATATCCTCAGCTGTATAACAAGGGCTTCTACGATGGACAAGTAGCTGAGGGCGCCAAGGGACAGATCGTCAATCTGACCAGATGCGCCTGGGCGGGTTCGCAACGGTACGGATCACTGGTCTGGTCAGGTGATGTCGGTTCTACTTTTGAAGATATGCGCTCGCAGATCACCTGTGCCATACATATGGGAATGGCTGGCATTCCTTGGTTTACCACGGATATGGGTGGTTTCCATGACGGTATTGTCGATACGGAGGACTTCCGTGAGCTCCTTTCCAGATGGTGTGCCTTCTCATGTTTCCTGCCTGTGATGCGCAACCACGGTGATCGTAGCCTTCATTCCGCAGATGGCAAGGAGAGCGTGAAAACTGCTGGTGGATGCCGCCGTTCGCCATCAGGTGCCGACAATGAACCTTGGAGCTATGGACCGCAGGTTGAGCAGGTCTTCCGCAAGTTCATTAAGGCCAGGGAGGTGATGAGACCCTATACTCGAAGTCTCTTCCGGGAGGCGCATGAATGCGGTCTTCCTTTGGTTCGGGGGCTGTTCTTCGAATTCCCTGGAGACAGGATGGCGGCGGATATATCGGACGAATACATGTTCGGCCCCGATCTGCTGGTGGCTCCCGTCGTCGAAGCAGGTGCCAGAGCGAGGAAAGTCTGGCTGCCTGGTGATGAGGGTCTTCGTTGGCGTAACCTGCACACGGGTGAGGAATTAAGAGGTGGCCAAGAGGTGCAGGTTCAGACTCCGATTGATGTTATCCCAGTATTCGCGCGTGACGGGAAAGACCACGGACTCCTAGGTCTGGTCTAGATGAAGACTATCCGTTCTTGTCTGAAGAGCAGAAAGAGCCGGCAAAAGCTGTGCTTCTCAACATCGGTTTTGCCGAAACCAGTGGTAATGGGTATTTATATCTCTGATTGGTGAGATCAAATTCGCGGATAAAATTGGCTGGTGGGCCAGAACGGAAACCATTCCTGGCCCACCAGCCGAATGTTGTGCTTGGCGCCTTCTCCAGATGCTGGCGGTGCAAAACCCTTATCTTCATCCCGATTATCGGAAGAGAAGATAGCATCCTGTCTTCAATTTGGACTCAACTCCCACAACCTGAGCTAGTAGACGTTCCTCCGCCTTGAATGCGGTACCTATTTCTTGTTTTTGTCTCCCGAGCGGGGAATGCCCAGAAGTTTGCGCGTCTCGGCAGCCAGCTTTTTCGGCGTCTTGCGCACTCCGCTCTCTTCGGCATCCTTGATGATGGTCTTTACGTCCAGATCGGGGTTGCGGTCCTGTGTGGCCACCAGGTCGCGTGCCTCCTGCCGGTTGAGCACGGTGGGCAGAGTGCCAGGCATGGGGCGCCGCGCGGTCTCTGCAAGGAAGAGCACGGTGATCAGACCGCAGGTCGAAGTGAACATGATCCAGTAGGCGGGTGCCAGGGACTTGCCAGTCGCGGTCACCAGTCCTTCCATGATGACAGGTGCGGTTCCGCCAAAGACGGCTACGGCCAGGTTGTAAGACAGTCCCATGCCGCCGTAACGGGAGGCAGTGGGGAAGAGGGCCGGCAGGGTGGAGGCCAGGTTGGCCACGAAGAAGATGACCGGGATGGCCAGCAGAACCAGTCCGCCGAAGACGGCACCTGTGGTCTCATGCTCCAACAGTCGGAAGGCCGGCAGGGCCAGGCACAGTCCGGTGAAGGCCCCCATGAACAGCACCTTCTTGCGGCCGAAGCGGTCTGAAAGGGCTCCGGTAATGGGGATGCAGCAGGCCACCATGAGCAGGACCGGCAGGGAGAGCAGGTTGGCCTGGGCCGTGTTGTAGTGCAGGGTGCCCGACAGGTAGGTGGGCATGTAGGCGGTCAGCGTGTAGCTCAGGGTGTTGGCCGCGGCCACCAGGATGAAGGCCATGAGCAGCTCCCGCCAATAGCCCCGGATCAGGTCCAACAGGCTCTTGTGTTGGCTCTTGGTCTTCT
The DNA here is from genome assembly GCF_030758775.1 of Bifidobacterium asteroides. NCBI lineage: Bacteria > Bacillati > Actinomycetota > Actinomycetes > Bifidobacteriales > Bifidobacteriaceae > Bifidobacterium > Bifidobacterium asteroides. The sequence continues at coordinate 1,985,011 of NZ_CP132384.1, read as the reverse complement.
CGTCGCTGGCATCCTGGGCCTGGCGGAAGGCGGGGGTATCCTGGACCTTGGCCCGGAAGTAGACCGCGATAGCGGCCAACGGGAGAGCGATGATGAAGGGGATGCGCCAGCCCCAGGCCAGCATGGCTTCCGGGGAAATGGAGAACTCTAGCAAGGAGACCAAGGCTGCTCCGAAGGCGTAGCCGAAGTAGGATCCCACGTCCAACAGGGATGCGAAGAATCCGCGATGCCGGTCCGGCGAGTACTCGGTGACCATGGTGGAGGCGCCTGCGTACTCGCCGCCCGTGGAGAAGCCCTGGATCAGCTTGAGCAGGATGAGCAGGATGGGCGCCAGGGGACCGACGGCCGCATAGCTGGGTAGAAGGCCGATCAGCAGGGTGGCTGCGGACATGCTCAGCAGGGTGAAGGCCAGAATGCGCTGGCGGCCGACCTTGTCGCCCAGCTGGCCCAGGACCACGCCGCCCAAGGGGCGGGCGATGAAGGTGACAGCGAAAACACCCAGGGAGAAGAGCCGTTGCACGGCATCGGATGCGTCAGACAGGAAGACGCGGCCGATGGTGACTGCTAGGTAGCCGTAGACCCCCACGTCGTACCATTCCATGAAGTTGCCGACCACGGTGCCGGCGATGGCCCGCTTAAGGGTGGACCTGTCCACCACGTTGATGTCGGTCAGATGCAGGCGTTCGCTCCAGCCCCGGTGAGGTCTGGGATTCTGTTTGCGGGCCTTGCGCTTGGCTGCGGCCTGCTGCTTCTTGATCTGCTTGGCTGTCTGCCTGCCGCGTCGTTCCTGCTCATGTTGGCCGCTATCTGCAGCCACGATTTTATCGTCCTCTGCCATTGTTCCTTCTCCGGCCCCTAGGCCGTTGTTCGTCTTTTCCGCCTTTGTGATTTCCCTGTCTGCCTCTTCCTTTAGCGGTTTTCACAAAAATGCCATAAATATACAGCTTACCACGTCCCCTGTTGTGAGCTGTGAAAGGCCAAGCTTCGCCCTCACAGCTCACTTGGGAGGATTCGATTCAGACCTTGAGAAATTCGGGACCCCGGTAGTCGTTATCTGGGAAGTGGAAGAAGGCCTATCAGTCTCTTCTCACAGCTTGTCCAGGAAGGGCTTGGCTCGAGGATTGCCGCCCTTGTGCTAGCAGAGGATGCTGTAGGCGGTCCGAAGGAGCCCTTGGGTACGCCTGAGAGCTGCGTGACGATAGGCTCCGATCGAGAATGACTGATGAAAAAGCGGGCCCGCCGGTTGAGGGGGAGGTGCGTCGCAACGCGGTCCCTCAGAACGGGCGGGCTCTATTGATAGAAGAGCTGTCCTGTCAGGCCTTCAGGAAGTTTGGATCAGCAAAGGCGGGGTTCGGATAAGTGTAGAAGCCTTGTCCGGAGTCCTTGCCGGTCTTGCCCTCGTCCATCATCTTCTGGATCTTATCCATGAAGGGCTTGAAGTCGGGGTTGTCGCCCTGCTGTTCCTTGGTGATGTTGAAGGCGGTCCGCAGCCCCACAACGTCAAAGATGGCAAAGGGTCCCATGGGGGCGCCCGTGCCGATCATCCAGGTCTTGTCCACGGTCTCCGGGTCTGCGATGTCGTGGCCCCAGAGGTGGGCGGCGGCGTTGAGCAGGGGGATGAGAAGGGTGTTCAGGACATATCCTGGCTGCTCCTTCTTCAGGACGATGGGAACCATGCCGATTTCCTTGGCATAGTCCACGATCTCGTTGAAGACCTTGGGGTCAGTCTGCTCGGATCCCATGATCTCTGCGGTGTTGTTCAGCCAGACTTGGTTGGCGAAGTGCATGTTCAGGAACTTGTCCGGCCTGCCCGTGTCAGGTGCGAAGGTGCTGGGCACGTAGGTGGAGGAGTTGCTGGTGAAGATGGTGTCCTCGGGTGCCAGTTTGGCCAAGCTCTGGTAGAAGTCGTGCTTGATGGAAGGCTTCTCGGGGACAGCTTCGATGACCAAGTCGGCATTCTTGACAGCCTCGGCCATGTCGGCGGTAAAGGACATGTTATTCAGTCCGGCATCGAACTGTTCATCAGTGGCGTTGATGTCGTGCTTGTAAGAATCGCGCAGGTTCTTGACACGCTCCTCTGCGGCCGCCACAGCCTGGTCGTTGATGTCGTAGATCGTCACTTTCTTGCCTTTGAAGGCTGATTGATAGGCGATTTGGCTACCAAGCACCCCACCGCCGGCAACCGTGACATTATGAATGTTCGTCATAAAAACCTCTTTCATTCGTGGTATCCATCCTTGGATACGCCTTTCCATAGTAGAGCCAGGTCTTGGACGGGGCCTGGCTCACAGATTCGGCAGACAGACGATCAGGCCTTGAGGAAGTCCTCATCCTTGTAACGCGGGTTCGGATAGTCATAGAATCCGTGGCCTGCGTCACTGCCGGTCTTCCCCTCGTCGAGCATCTTCCTGACCTTCTCCAGGAAGGGCTTGAAGTCGGGGTCGTCGCCTTTCTGCTCTTCGATGATGTTGTAAATGGTCCGCAGGCCGACCGCGTCATAGGCGCCGAAGGGGCCAACGGGCGAGCCAGTGCCGATCATCCAGGTCTTATCGATGGTTTCAGGGTCTGCTATGTCGTTGCCCCAGAGATAGCCGGCATCCTCCAGGAAGGGGACCAGCAGGCTGTTGAGGATGTACCCGGGCTGCTCCTTGTGGAGCGGGATGGGGACCATGCCGATTTCCTTGGCGTAGTCCACGATCTCGTTGAAGATGTCGGGGTCGGTCTGGTCGGAGCCCATAATCTCGGCGGTGTTCATGCGCCACACGTGATTGGCGAAGTGAAGGCAGAGGAACTTAGCTGGACGACCGGTGTCTGCGGCATAGGTGCTGGGCACGTAGGTGGAGGAGTTGCTGGCGAAGATGGTCTTCTCAGGGGCTACCTTGGCCAGGCTCTGATAGAAGTTATGCTTGATGGAGGGTTTCTCGGGGACGGCTTCGATAACCAGGTCGGCGTTCTTGACGGCTTCGGCCAGGTCTGCGCTGTAGCTCAGGTTGTTCAAGCCTGCATCGAACTGCTCGTCGGTGGCGTTGATGTCCCGCTTGTAGAGGTCACGACGGTTCTTGATCCGCTGCTCCGCCGCTGCAATGGCCTCATCATTGATGTCGTAGACTATGACTTTCTTGCCCTTGAAGGCTGATTGGAAGGCGATCTGGCTGCCCAGCACTCCACCGCCGGCCACCGTGACATTCTCAATGTTCGTCATGAGAAACTTCTTTCATTATCAGGCGCCCCGCATTGGACGCAATGCTCATTCTAGTGGAGGAATACGGGTCGCATTGAAAGGGGTTTTGTGTCGAAAGTGGCTGGTTTCTAGGGAAATTCAGGTGACTTCAGTTCCTTGCAAGCTGCAGATAAATGTGTCTCATTACTCACATGGGATTGCCCGTATGGAGCTCTGCGCTCGCTGTATACAGGATTCGCACGTCAGGCTATGTCTTCTTGCAGCCTGATCGGATGGCGTTCAGAGAATCTGGCAGAACTCGATGGTCTCCTGGTTGGGGCCGATGACGTTGAAGTAGCGGATTCCGTGCTGCCAGAAGGTGGGAATGGACTGGATGGAGTCCTCTCTGATGGTCAATCCCATCTCCAGGGCATGCTTGTAGGCGGCATCGATGTCTGGCGTATCCAGCGCCCAATGGTTGATGGCTCCGGTGCGCATGGGCGCAGGCTCGCCCTCCCAGGTTTCGATGGTCAGATGGCCCAGTCGCAGAAAGGCGCAGCGGTTCTCTCCGTTGGGGTAGATGCCGACCAGCTCGAACCCGAGTTTGTTCGTGTAGAAGTCGATGGTCTCGTCCAGATCGCGGGCGATCATGCCCGAGTGCTGGAAGTCAGTGGTGAAAGCCGACATGTTTTGCATAGTGATGACTCCTCCTTGAGGGTTAAGGTACTTGATAGCATGTTAGGGCTGTTTCAGCAGTTCTTGTCAATTCGGGAATGTGACCAATGCCTTGGTCGTTTCACCAATCTTGCCTTCCATGAGTTCAGGAACTTGTTCCAGTTTCAGTTCGTGACTAATCAGGTCACTTATATTCAACCGCCCGGATTCTAGGAGACTGATGGCATCCATGCAGGAGAGGGGATTGATGAAGGACCCTTTTATGGTCAGTTCTTTTTGGTAAATATCATAGGTGTTCATGGTGAAGTGGGCATCGGGGGCGCCCACCCCGAACATGAGGACCTGGGCACCACGTCTGCACGCTTGGATGGCCTGCGCCTGTGTGGCTGGAAGGCCAACGGCCTCCACGACCAGATCATAGGCCTCGACAGGCAGAGTCTCGCAGTCAGTCTTGTAGGTGGCGTGGATGTTGCTCAAACGTCTGCCCAAGGCCAGTTTCTCAGCACTGATGCCGGCTAGATCCACCTGGACCAGACCATAGCATTGAAGAATCTGGGCGAAGAGCTGTCCCATGAAGCCGTCCCCGATGACCAGTGCCTTCTGATTGGGTCGCAATGCCATGAGATTTACGCCGTGGACCGCACAGGAGATTGGTTCCATCATGGATGCTTCTCGCAGCCCGATTCCATTGGGTACTTTGTAGACTACTTCAGCAGGGGCCGAGAAGTATTCCGCCATCCCCCCGTTCCGGGTCACACCGATAGCTGACAAGTGACTGCAAAGCCCGGGTTTCCCGCTTCGGCAGTAGTTGCACTGGTGGCAGTAGATGTTGGGATCCACGGCCACATTATCCCCAACCGCTAGACCGGTCACCTGGCTTCCGACGTACGCGATCCGGCCTGAATTCTCGTGGCCTAGTATGATGGGCGGATCAGCTTTAGCTGAACCAGGAAGACCCAGATACAGATCACGGTCGGTGCCGCAAATACCCGCATAAGCAGTGCGGATTAGGACTTCTGCGCTGCCAATGTGGGGCGTGGGCACGTCCTCCAGGTCCAGTTCTTGTGGGTTTTTTAGAACAAGTGCTTTCATGACTCATCCCCAGGTTCCTGTGCTCCGGGTTGTGCGTTGTCGGCAGCTTCCTTGAAATCGGGTAGCTCTATCTGGATTTTGACATCCTCCTGGTGCCCCTGGGCTGCCCTGTCGAAGGCCTCCTGGGCCTGATTCATTCTGTAGGTTCGGGAGATGAAGGGCTTCAAGTTGATTTTTCCTGCTGAAACCAGATCAATGGACTTCTGATAAACATTGGCATACCTAAAGACGTTCTCTATACGGGTCTCCCTGGCCTGGACCTCGGTAATATCCATAGGGACGATTCCTTCGGCTGGGATGCCGACGATAACGGTAGTGTTGCCCGGCGCTCCCAGTTTCCAGAGCTCCTGATAGGCATTGAGGTTTCCAGATGCCTCGAAGACACGGTCTGCTCCCCATCCATCTGTCTCAGCCATGACCCGGTCCAGAAGGCTGTCTTGGTTGATGTCCACAGGAATGACTCCAGGGATTTGGGCAGCTAGGTTCAATTTAACGCGGGATGAGTCGGACACTAGGACGCGTGCGCATCCCCCGGCCATAGCCGAAGCCGCCGTCATCAGTCCAATGGTTCCTGCTCCAATCACGGCTCCGGTGTCGCCTGGTTTTATCCTGGCCTTGGTAGCGGACCACATTCCTACTGAAAGGGGCTCTAAGAGGGCTCCTTCCGCGTAGGACATATTCTCTGGCAACTTGTAGGTGAAGGCTGCTGGATGAACAATTTTTTCGCAGAGGCAGCCATCAACGGGGGGAGTTGCAAAGAAACGGACAGAAGGGTCAATATTGTATAGTCCCAGCTTGGAGGCTTTGGAATTCATATCAGGGATTCCGGGTTCCATCGCCACCTTATCGCCGACCTTGAATCCTTCGACCCCGGGTCCGACTTCAAGAACAGTCCCTGAGGCCTCATGTCCGATGATCATCGGTTTTTGCACCACGTACTTGCCCACTCTACCGTGTAAGTAGTAGTGCAAGTCCGAGCCGCATATGCCAACGGTATGAGGTGCTATGAGCAATTCGCCAGATCCGGGTGCGGGTGGATCGGGGACATCCCGTACCTTGATGATGCCTTGTTTCTCTAAAACGACCGCTTTCATTTGCTGCTCCTTTAACCGGGCTAAAAAGGGGGTTGGATTTATATCGTCATTGACAACTTGCTTCCATACTATGCGTCACTGATGGGATGAATATATTGCCCTATAACCAATAGTGGTATTATTTTGACTTCTAATCTGATCTGCGGGGGAAGGACAGCACGAATAGGCTTTCGATAGCTTTGTTGCACTTGATAGTGTCAGATTGCAGCGGAGGTTTACATATACATGAGAGACAGCGCAGTTGATCGCGGGGCCCTTGAGGTTGTGGTGCCACGAGGAGATGAATCAATCCGTTGGCTGGAGCACGGCTACCCGTCCGCTCTGGCCCGGTGGCATTATCACCCGGAGATAGAGATCCATTTGATCAGAGAAAGTAGAGGCTACATGATGGCTGGTGACGGCATGGTCTCTTTTTCTCCAGGGCAGGTCTCGCTTTTGGGAAGCAATGTGCCACACAATTGGATTTCTGATCTGACTGCAGGCACAGTCATCTCGCATAGGGATGTGGCTTGTCAGGTTCATCCCAACCGTATCCAGGCCCTTGCGCGGATCTTTCCTGAGGCTGGCCAGATTTCGGCTCTCCTGCAGCGGGGACATCAGGCGATCGTACTTTCCGGTCAATCCGCCGTCCGGGTCGCCACGATACTGACGGATATGGGAAATCACCGTGAACTTGACCGGCTGATTGACCTCTTGGAGATATTCAGAGTCTTCGTGCAAGCTCCGAGTAACGAATGGTTCACCATGGTCACTCCGGGCTATGAGCCTGATGCTTCAGTAGATGCGGCTAACCGGATCAATCAGGTCCTGGCCTATGTCAATTCACATATTGCGGGCCAGATCAGCCTGAACGGGGCCGCAGAGGTTGTTTCTATGAGTCCATCGGCCTTCTCCAGGTTCTTTAAGAAGGCTGCAGGAATCAACTTTTCCGACATGGTCCGTAGGCTGCGCATCTCCCGAGCGTCCCGTCTCCTGGTCACGACCGACTTGCCCATTGCCAGTATTCGAGCTCGAAGCGGATTTGGCAATGTTGCCAATTTCAACCGTCGATTCAAACAGGAAATGGGAACGACGCCAAGAGCCTACCGGCAATCCCATCGGTACTGAGCTAACCAGCTTCCGATTATGCGTGCATAGTTCTGCATTGTCAGATATTCACCAGGAGCCTGCAGAATCGTAATTTTGCTTATAGCGGGGAAGGGGCCGCTTGGGCAAGCTCTTTTCAGCCGATTTTCATCGGCCCGCATGCTGAGGATCTGACCAACCAATGATACTTATTTGTCAAATATTCATGCTGTCTTGCCTTTTTAGGCGTCTCGAGGAATAGGTAGGCACTGCGAATGAGCCATATTATGAAAGTCCTTTCAACGCCGTATCGGAATCCGAGCCGCTCTGCTTACGCCAACGAAGTTCATCTGCCTTCATTCGCCATGTTGAACATAGGGCATCAGCGATCAGGAAGGTTCATGTCATTACCGGATAAGCAGGCTTAATTGTTGAGTTTGCGGTAAGCGTCACGCATGCCACCGTCCATGGCATCGTCAAAGACGGCTGATTTCGTCGCTGACATCGGCATCTATTGAAATGAACAGATTGCGTCCGAATGATGGATATCGGTTGGGCGTTCGCATCCTGGTGCTCTAGCATCGTGGCCATGGAGAAAACGACATCACTGAAGCCTTGGTTGCCCAAGGGTGCCTTCTTCTATGTCGATGCCCGATGGCGTTGATGTTTTAGCCGGTTCTTCTTCTGATTCCTATATTTACCTCGGTGTTTGAGGTTGCTCTTTTATTATCTGCGGACATGTTGCCATAGGAAATCCGTATCCTTGGCCTGCTCAATCGGCACCGGGTGGGGTTTCACTGCCGTTTCCAAACCGCAGTATCTGAACTAGGAAGTGCCCTAATGACTATCAACGTAACTATCGAATCACGCCGATTCTCCAGCGACCTCGATGCCCTGGCCATCTATCACCGGCTGCGCACCAGATACCAGGAGGATCAGCTCTTCCTCCTGGAGTCCCTGAGCGGCCCCGATCCAGACCGGAACCGCTCGGTGATTGGCTTCGAGCCGGTGCTGACCGTAAGCGTGACAGGCCACGTCATGACCATCGACCCTTTGGGCAATCCTCAGCTGACAGGAATCCTGAGGCCCTTTGACCGGATTGAGCAGGGAGTGGTCCATCTTCCGGTCTCCGGCATCCAGGAAGTCTTTGCATTGCTGAGGCGGCTGGAATCCTCCTTCGCCATCAGCGGCGACCACGAAGGCCCCTTCGGAATGGGCTGGTTCGGCTACTTCGGGTATGACACCATCTTCATGATCGAGGATCTGGAGGAGCGCATACCAAGGGACGCGGCCTTGCCGGTCATCTCGTTGACTCTTTATCGGGGAATCATCACCTTGGATCTGAAGGCTGGCGGCTACTGCGCCACTTTGATTCATGCCGAAGAGGGTTCGGCCGAATGCGGCATTCCAGAGGGCGGGGAAAATCTGCGAGAGCGCGGATCTTCTACACGGTCTGGTGCACAGATCCAGAGTGCGGCAATTGAAAGCGGCGGGCACGGTCATGGATTCGCGTCGTTGGAGGAGGTGGTGGAGCTGCTCAAATCCGACGCATTGCCGGAGCAATCTTCTGAATCGCATGCTGACCAGGGTGGCATACAGGATGGCATAGGGCCGGACTATCCATATAAGGCCCACGACACGATCGACCGGGGTCGTTTCTATCGGTGGTTTGCCAAGGGCAAGGAGCACATAGCTCAGGGGGATGTGTACCAGCTCCAGCTCGGGCATGAGATTCAGGTGGACTCCAGGATTCCGCCCTTCCAGGTCTACCAACGGCTGCGTCGGCAGGACCCGTCCCCCTATATGTACTATTTTGTGACTCCCCAAGGGGTACATGTCATCGGCGCCAGCCCCGAGCTCTTCATCGGGCTGACCCCTGATGGTGACATAACCCTGAGGCCCATCGCCGGAACTGTCGGCAATCCCGGAGATGATGAGGCCCGCCAGGCGGCCATCAGGCAGCTGACCGGCGACCCCAAGGAACGGGCCGAGCATCTGATGCTGGTGGATTTGGGGCGCAACGACGTAGCGAGGTGCTGCACACCCGAATCCTTGGAGGTGGACCGGCTGATGACCACCGAGGTTTACTCCCACGTCATTCATATGGTCTCGGACGTGGTCGGTCGAATCCGGCCTGGCCTGGACAAGTACGACGTCTTCTCGTCCGCCTTCCCCGCCGGTACCATGACAGGAACCCCCAAGGTGCGCGCGGTGGAGATCATCGAGGAGACCGAGGTCAGTTCGCGCGGGGTATATGCCGGGGCGGTGGGCTTTCTCGGATTTGACGGTCAGGTCCTGACGGCGCTGTGCATAAGGACGGCCTCCTACCATTCGGGCAGGTACCACCTACGCGCCTCGGCCGGAATCGTCGAGGATTCTCAGCCGGAAAGCGAATGGCAGGAAACCATGAAGAAGATGAGTTCGGCCTATCTGGCTATCACCGGAAAGGAGCTGGCCCATGAGAGTCTTGCTGGTTGATGCCTTCGACAGTTTCGTCTATGTGGTCAAGAACTACGTGGACCTGTTGGGCGCCGATACGACCATTGTCCGGGTGAACCACCTTGCCGAGGTGGATCCACTCACCTTCGATGCGGTCATCCTGGGCCCTGGACCGGGCCATCCGGAGGACTGCGGATACCTGGAGCTCCTTGACCGGGTTGCGGGACGGAAGCCGGTATTCGGCATCTGCCTGGGCATGCAGGCCATCGCAGTACATGCCGGAGCCCAGGTGGTCAGGGCCTCCAGCCGCCAGCACGGTAAGGTGAGCCGGATAAGAAACGACGGGAGGGGCTGCTTCACAGGGTTACCCGACACCTTTGAGGTGACCAGGTACCATTCCCTGGTTGCCGATGAGACCTCGGTCGGGCAGGTCGCCGATCTGGAGATCAGTGCGCGCTCGCTTCTGGACGGGTATGTGATGGGCCTGAGACGTGGTCGATCGCTCATGGAGGGTGTCCAATTCCACCCCGAGAGCATCGGCAGCCAGTATGGTCACCAATTGATCGCCAACTTCTTCCGGGAGTACTCCGGCTGATTTGATGGGGACTGTCTCATCAGGACCGGATCGGGTTGTTTTCTCCCGCAATCCGCTATTCAGCAAGCAAGGCCAGTGATCTCTCTGCGTAAGTCCATCAAGATGCTGCGGCGGATTCGATTTGGTAGCTCATGACCTGACGCTCATACGATCAGGGGAACTTGTGCGACCGCTCTCTAAACTCACAGGTCAGGGAGGACAAAGGTGGGTAGCTACCCGAGTGTAAGGTTCGGCGGTTAGGACATCTCGCTGCGGCCCTGGCGCCAATAACCCATGAAAGATACGTTGCGGCGGTCCATTCCCCGGTCTCTGACTAGCATGCGTCTCAGCTCGCGGACGGTGGCCGCCTCTCCGGCGATCCAGGCGTACAGGTCGTCGGCATGAATAGAGGCATCGGCTTGGGCGGCATCGGCAGTCTCCCAGAGCAGCTCTTTGTCGATATCGACCTCTGTGAATTCCTGGGAGGATTCAGCGGCTGCGGCCGTAGGCGAATGGATCGGTAGGTCCTCCAGCAGGCTGCGCATGGCTTCAGTCAGGGCTTGCCCATGCCCGGATTCGTCGCAGGTCGTCCAAATTATGCGGATTCCTTCATGCTCGGGCAGTGGAAGACGATCCTCTTCGGTTGGGACTTCGATCACTGCCATCCCCTCTCCCTGCCAGTGGTCGCGGATCAGGCTGTCCATTATGGCGGCGATGGCTGGTACTGCTGTCTCGTCGCCTACTAGGAGGAGATGTCTGGATTGGCCTGGGTGAAAGTCCATCCCCGCGACCGGTCCTTCGGCCTGTGCATTAGGGCCGATGATGATGGCCTGGTCGCCAGGTTTGGCAGCCTCTGCGAAAGCTCCAGCCGGGCCGGCATGATCGTGGATGACGAAGTCCACATCGATTTGCTCGCTCCCCGGCCTGACCTTGCGAACCGTATAGGTGCGCAGGGGATTGCGGCGCTCTGCGGGCAGGGCTCTCCACTTTTGGTACCAGGCAAGCGGATCTTCGGGGGACGCTTCGAAGAATGAAGGGGCCGGAAGTGAACCGTCTGGGAGGGGCAAGAGGATTTTGATTCGTTCATCGTACCCAGCATCTGCAAAATTCTGTAAATCTGGTCCCTGAAAGACGATTCGTTTGAAATGGGGAGAGAGCGTCTCTGCTCTGGCTACGGTGACTCGGAAGGGGATCAAGGGTACAGGACGACTGGCTTGGTGTTCCATGGCTGGCTCTCTTTCGGTTGGGGTTTATGGGTTGACCTGGACGTCAAGTTGTCTGAGGATGGGACTCCGTTCAGGTTGTCACGGCTCGTGAGTCGGTGGTTTTGAGGCTTTCTGGTTGGGACGTTGGTGGTAGTGATGTGGAGAGCAGGACGAAGGGGTTTACGTCAAAGGTTTTACATCATTGGGTTGTTTGGTGTCGTCCTGTCGAGTCATCTCAGTGTACGTGTACATTACAAGCCGCGCCAGAGTAGGCTTCGAGACTATGGAGAGGCGCCGGGGTCATCAACGGAGCGCCGGTGGACTTATCAGTCACCACGGTGGACGCGATATCGAACACCTCCGTGACCAGGTTCTCGGTCATGACCTCGTCGGGAGCGCCCAAGGCGACCCTCCTGCCATCCTTGATCGCTAGGATCCAGTCCGAGTATCTGGCGGCCATGTTCAGGTCGTGGAGAACCATGACCACCGTGACGCCCTCCTGCCTGTTCAGGGTGCTCAGCAGGTCAAGCACCTCAAGCTGGTAGGCGATGTCCAGGTAAGTGGTCGGCTCGTCAAGAAGGAGTATGTCGGTCTGCTGGGCGAGGGTCAGGGCAATCCAGGCGCGCTGGCGCTGGCCTCCGGACAGGCGGTCGATTGGACACCCCGCCATATCGGTCAGTCCGGTCAGGGCAAGGGCCCGTTCCACCGCCTTTTCGTCCTTGGCCGTCCACCGCTCGACGAAGTGGTGGTGGGGGTATCGGCCGCGAGCGACCAGGTCGGCGATGGTGATGCCGGCGGGTGCTGACGGGTTCTGTGGCAGCAGCCCCAGAATCGTTGCAACCTTGCGGGTGGGGATGCTGGTGATGGGCTCTCCATCCAGCATGACGGCCCCCGAGACCGGTTTCAGTATCCTGGCCATAGCCTTGAGGAAGGTTGATTTTCCGCACCCGTTGGGTCCGATGATGGACCCCATCGTGTGTGGGTGTATATCCAGACTCAGGTCCTCGATGACCGTACGCCCGCCATAGGTGAGGCGAAGGTGCGAGGCGGTCAGCTTATGCGCGCTGCTCCAGGAGTTCTGTGCCGGGGGTGACGTCATGATGTTCAGAGCTCCTGTCTGCGGGTCATAAGGACCATGATCAGGATGAGGACGGGGCCGCCCACAATGCTGGTGATGATGCCGACCGGCATCTGGGTTGTGGGCAGATGTTGGGCGACGATGTCCGACCCCAGAACCAGGCAACCTCCCACCAGGCCCGACTGGATAAGGGCCGATGTTCCCCGACCAACCAGGACTGCGGCGATGGGGCCGGAGAGGAACGAAATAAAGGAGATGGGACCGGTGGTCGCCGTTGCGACAGCCAGGAGCAGCACACCCACGATAATCACCTCGAACTGGACACGGCTTACCCTGACTCCCAGTCCGGCGGCCATCTCCGGTCCCAGCTGCAGTGTGCTGACATTCCTGTCGAGTGCCAGCAGGAGCATGGCGCCGACGAGGGTTGTTGTTGCCAGTATGGGTAGATCGGACCACTGGGCATCGGCCAGGCTGCCCGTCAACCACCGGGTTGCTGCCTGGATGTCCCATTGGTTGCTGCGAACCATCAGCCAGGAACCCAGAGCATTGAACCCTGCGGCCACTCCGATTCCGATCAGTATCAGCCGGGTCGGGTCGAACGAACCGCGCCAGGCCAGGGCCATGACCAGGAGGGCTGTCAGGAGACCACCCATGACCGCCAGGCAGGCCAAGGGCATGCCCGACAGGCCCAATACGACAATGCCGAAGATGGCGGCCGTGTTGGCCCCTGCCGTGATGCCGATGATATCCGGGCTGGCCATCATGTTGCGCAGGAGGTGTTGGAAACCAATTCCGGCCATGCCAAACGCGATGCCGGCGATACAGCCGATCAATGTCCGGGGCATGCGCAGCTGGAGAATCACGAACCTGGTTCCTTCATCTGACCGTCCCCAGACCGCTCCAACCAGGTCGCTCATGGAGTAGACCCGGTGTCCTAAGGTCAGATCGGCCAATGCGAGAGCGACCAGAAGTATCACAAGCATGATGGTGACCGTTAGCGAACGAATAGCATGGGCCCGTCGTATCCGTTGCAGGTCGGTCATCGCATCGTGCCTCTGTGAATCATGCAGGAGACAAGCATCCATGCTTATACCTCCGCGGTTCTTCTGTGCCCGGCCAGAATCACGAATACGGGAGCCCCAATCAGTGCCGTGACGATGCCGACCTCTACATCGGATGGACGGGTGATTATCCTGCCCACCACGTCGGCGCCAACCACCAGGAGGGGGCCGATGAGGATGCTCAGGGCCATGATTCGTCTGTAGTCGGGTCCTATAAGCAGTCGTGCCACATGGGGGACCACCAGTCCGACGAAGCCAATCGGACCCGCCAGTGCCGTACAGGAGGCGCAGAGGAGTATTGCCGCAAGCCAGGCCAGGCTGCGGACACGTCCGACGTGCATGCCCAGTCCTTCGGCCATCTGATCACCCAGGGTCAAGGCGTTGATTCCGGGCGTCAGGCAGAAGGCGAGTATCAGTCCAAGAGCGAGAAGAGGCAGGACCGGCATCATGAGATCGAACCGGGCGCCGGAGATTCCGCCCACCTGCCAGAAGCGATATGAGCTGATGACATTGATGCGCGGCAGAAGGATGGCGGAGGTAAGGGACCCCAGTACTGAACTGATCACGACACCGGCCAGGGTCAGCCGTAGCGGAGATGGGCCGGATGGCCCCAGGGAGCCTATGGCCCAGACGACCAGTGCGGTCGTCGCACTGCCCAGCAGTCCCACCCAGACATACTGGGCCGGGGTCGATAGGGAGAAGAAGGCTATGGAGCAGACGATCGCCAGGGCCGCCCCCGTATTGAAACCCAGAATCGACGGGTCCGCCAGTGGATTGCGTGATATGCCCTGCATCAGGGTCCCGGCCACCCCGAGCCCGGCACCGACCAGGAGGCCGAGGACGGTGCGGGGGATTCTCAGGCGGATGGCCGAGACCGCGATGTCATCCGAGGAGGCGGACAGGGCGTGGAGGATGTCGGAAGGGCTGACGGAACGGGATCCGAAAACCAGGGACAGGGCGCAGACCATGACCAGGCAGACCGCCAGAATCAGCCCGGACAAGACCATGGGTCCGTTTCCGTTCCGATGCATGGTTGCTCGCCGACCGCATATATGCGCCACCTCTCCCTCTTTCATCCCCTCACCTGCGGCCTGATCAGACCTTGGCGGCAGCCTCGCCCAGGAGTTGGGCGTATGCGTCGGTCGTCTTCTGGATGGACAGGGCCGAGGGGTCAAGGGCATTGGCCATCTCGCTGTCATTGTCGATGACCACTACGGATCCGCGCTCAACTGCGGGAATCTTGGAGAGGAGGGGGTCCTTGCGCATCGCTTCAAGCAGGTCCGGGGTGCCGTAGGTAACGATGATGTCGACATCCTTGTACCTGTCGGCATGCTCGGAGGAGATCTCCTTGTAGAAGTTCTTGGTGCTCTTGGAGTCCTCCTTGATGGACTCCGGAGTCTCCATACCGAGGTCGTTCAGGAACTGAGGCCGGGCGTCGGAGGTGGTGTAGACGCTGAACTTAGAGAGCTTGGAGGCATCGAAATACATAACTGCCGCGGTCTTGCCCTTGATGGCCGGTTGGGTCTCTCCGGCCTTTGAGATGCGCTCCTCCAAGTCGGCTATCAGCTGCTTGCCCTTTTCGGGTTCTCCGATGGCCTTGGCTGTGGACGTGATGACCTTGCGCCAGGGGTCGCCCCAGGCAACCTCTTGATAGGCGATTGTCGGCGCAATCTTGCTCAAGGTGTCATACTGCTTCTTGGTCATGCCGGAGAGCAGGCCGATGATCAGATCGGGCTTGGACGCGGCGATGGCCTCGACATCGATGCCGTCCGATTCGTCATGCAGCTTGGGCATATCCGCCTTGGCCACATGCATCTCATCCAGGGCATCCTTGGTCCAGGGCAGATACCCTCCATCCACGGTCTTGCCGAAGGAGTTCTTCTGGATGCTGACCGGCACGACCCCCAAGGCGATGAGGTTGTCGGGAGTGGCCCATCCGACGGTGGCGATGCGCTTGGGCTTGGAAGGGATCGAGGTGGTGCCGTAAACATGATCGATCTTGACGGGGAAAGAGCCTTGCCCTTCCGAGGCCTTTGACTGGCTGGACTGGCCTGCCTGCGAGCTCGATCCGCAGGCGCCTAGGAAGAACAGGGCGCTTGCCAGCACCAGGATGGCTGCGATAGCGCGCTTGAATCGGGTGAGGGAAAGAAGTGGTCGAATGTGCATGTGGTTCCTTTGATCGTGCTGTCGAATTGGCATGGTGCACCAGAGCCAGACACCAGATGTAGCATTGGCGCGACGGGAAGAAAAGAGTTGATTTCCTTGGTTGCGTGTGTTAAGCGGAGCATCTGCAAAGGCGGTAGGCAAACGCCGACCCCAGCGTCTTTGTGATCAAGGGCATGGGTAGCCTAATGAACCCAGTCTTCTCTGCCGCTCCGTACACGGTTCCCAACCACTTAGGTGCGGCGTATATCAAGGTTTTTCAGACGGGTTCACACTGGACGTGATGCGTAAAAGCGGTTCTCTACGATTGTCATCATCGGCCGGGGAACCGTACCCCGGCCCGGTGTATAGTGGCAAGCGGGTCCCTGCGGGGGCCCGCATACATGCATGGGGATGGGCCTTTGTAGTCCTGGCCCCTGCGATTTTTGTTATCAGTGGATGGTGAAGTCATATGACTGCCGGCTTCCTTTGCGAGAAGCTGATTCCGGGCAGGGTCCTCTGAAGCCTTTTAGGCTCTGTAGGCCCGCTGGTTCAAGCCGCCCATAGGGGCGGCGACTCCGTTATGCCCGGTCTGGCGCCCTTGTGAGGCGTTTCTCTTGGTACTCCGGACCGCATTGGTTCGATTCTGATTTCGGTCCCGGTCTGAGTGCACATGGATTTACAAGCACTGAGCACGGAAATGGCATTTATTTTGATTGATTTCATCAAGCATTCCAACATAGGTATACGTGAAGGTTGCAGGTCTCCGCAGGCCGGAGATGATGAGAGTCCGGCCCTGGCCCTCTCCCACGTCTGGCGGTCCTTCGCCGGAAGGCGAGGTGGGAGGAAGGAGGGATCCCAAACAGTCCTATCGGACATCAGTCTGAAGGTGGATCGGGGAAAGATACAGGCCTTGGTCGGTCTGAACGGGGCCGGCAAAACCACCCTGGTCAAAATTGCTTCCACACTTCTAACCCCAACCCGTGGCGAGGTGAGCGTGGACGGGGTGGATGCCCTGGCCGATCCGAGCCAGGCCCGGAAGAGATTGGGGCTGGTACTCGGCGGAGACAGGGGTTTCTACCCCAGGGCCACAGTGATGGCCAATATGCGCTTCTTCGCCGACTTGGCCGATGTGCCCTACCGGCAGAGGGACAGTGAAATCGGCCGTGTCCTGGACAGCGTGGGGCTAAACGGTAAGGAGCGTCATGCGGTATATGAGCTCTCGCGAGGCCAGACCCAGCGTCTCCACATAGCAAGGGGGCTCTTGGGTTCCCCCAGCCTCCTCCTCCTGGACGAACCAACTGATGGCCTGGACCCGAGCGCAGCCCTGCGCATCCGCAGCCTGATCCGTTCAGTGGCGGATTCGGGGGTGGGCATCCTCCTGACCAGCCATGGCATGGAGGAGGTGGAGGAACTGGCCGACCGTATAGCCGTAATCGATTCGGGCGGGATCCTGGTCGATGGGTCCCTGGAGGTCGTCCGGCGGTTCGCCGACGTGGGTTGGGTGGCTTCCTTCACCCTGAGGCCGGACCAATTGGCCGACCCGGGTATTCTGATTGACTGGGTTGGTCGGCGCGGTGTGGTTCTCACACGGCCATCAGGTCCCGACTGGATGATCTCCATCCTCTGGAAGCGAGCCTCGGAGAAAGAGCTAGGACCTGCGGGTGCAGAGCCGATCCGTCTGAGACGAGGAATGGCCCGCTTCTTCGCGGACCGATCACTCGACTGTCCGGCAGATCTCCTAGTCAGGCCTGCAGGTCTGGAGGACGCTTTCCTAGCCCTGGCCGCCCGTCCAGGCGCGGAGGCGAATCTATGATGAGGATGCTCAGAGAGGCCGCCTTCCAACTGCGCGAATACACCAGAACCACCTACTTTATTGAGATCCTCCTGGTAGCCACCCTCTCAACCTGTCTGGTCCAACGGTTGGGAGTCAGGGCCTGGGGATCCGACCCCTATCAGGGGTTTCTCCGTTCAGCCGTCATAGGCCTGTGGACCTCCTGCAGCTCCGCCGCAGGTCTGATCGGTTTCGAACGGCGCAAGGGGACCCTGGCTCATCTCATGGTCAGCGGGTCCGGCCCCCGGCCTGCCATCCTGGCCCTGATCTCTTCAACTGCCACCTTTGGCCTGCTGGCTTTTCCCCTAGCCGGTGTGGCCTGGCTGATTCCAGGACCGGGTGCCCTCCTACCCACCGAGCTGGGGGAGCATTGGCCGGTCCTGGTCCTAGGGGTGCCCCTGATTTGGCTGGGGGCCCTGGTCATGGCTCTGGCGGTGGCCTGTCTCTTCGTGATGACCCCCTATGCCACGGCCTATGAAGGCCTGGTCCTTGTCCCCTGTATGGCCCTGTCAGGGGTTTTCGAGGGTCAGGCAGGAGCGATTGACCTGGGGGAGGGGTTGAAGAATCTGATCCCCACCCGGCCCGCCCTGTCCATCATGAAGGCAGGTGGCATTGCCTCCAGTCCGGAGGCTCCCGTCCTTTGGTGGGACCTGGCCTGCTGGCTGGTGGCCCTCCTCCTGTGGATTAGCCTGGCCGCCCGCCTTGCCGACATCTCCGAGACCAAAGCCAGGCGTGACGGCACAATCGAGGTGATCTGACCGTGAGTTGGGTTCATAGGATGCTCACCGTTGCCAATGTCAGCTGGCGCTCTTCCATGCCTGCTGGCCGCCCCCTGGCTCTCCTGGTATCCCTGGCCGTTGTCCCCATCCTGGATGTGGCCTGCCAGCTTATGCTCGGGGGGAGCCTGAATTCCCCCGCCCTGGCTCGCATCGGATATGCCGGTGGCCTGGTGGCTGCGGCCTGCCAGGTGGCGACCGTCATGGCCAGCGGTATGACCATGGACAGGGAGGAGGAAATCATCCCAGAGGTCCTGGCACGTCGTCCGATGGACCTGGCCTACTGGATTGGTCTGGGTCTTCCGGGCGTGGTGGCTGCATCGATTACAGGGCTGGTGACCCTGGCCGGAACCTTGGTCCTGGATGTCGGGCACGGCTCGTTCGATTTTCTCCGAGCCCTGAGCCTCCTGCCTACCGCCCTCTTTGCAGGTTTGGCTTTGGGGATCCTTGTGGGTGGCCTCGGACTGCTGACTGCGGATTCCTTCGCTCCACTGAATGCGGTCACTGTCCTCCTGCCGGTGGCTGTGGGCGTGGTTGTGCCTGCTGGAACCTATCCGGCCCCGCTTCGTCGGTTCGCAACCATCCTCCCTTTAGGGGCCACGGTTCAGGCCGTGGGAGGTTATGGCCTATCCTGGACGGCGGTTCTTCTTGCCGAGGCCGTCAGGGGGCTGGTGGAGGTGGCTATCGGTCTGGTGGCCTTTGTAGCGGCTCTGCGCAGAATACGGTCAGGGGTCTACCTGAGGTTGTGATTCAAGCCGGCGGCGGTCGGCTGTCCCAGGAGCGGATGTGGAAGGCAGGAGGAGCTATGCGCGTGCATGCACTCCTCTCTCCTGTCTCAGGTGTTTGTCTAGCAAGACATTACGGTGGCGCGAGAATCCGTTCCGGCTCCTTTATCTTTCTTTATTTTCGGTCTTTAGTCTGGCTCCTGCCACACGGAAATGAATAGGAGCTGACCATGCGTTACATATTGCGGACCGAGGGGCTGACCAAGGTCTTCGGTCGCGGACAGCGGGCCGTCGACCAGGTGTCCCTGCATGTCCCCGAGGGCGGAGTCTACGGGCTCCTGGGGCCAAACGGGGCCGGCAAATCCACTACCCTGAAGATGGTCACAGGCATGCTGCACCCCAGTGGCGGATCCATGATTCTGGACGGGCACCCTTGGTCGCGCCGGGATCTCTACGACATCGGCGCCCTGATCGAGCAGCCGCCCGTCTACCCCAACCTGACGGCCCGTCAGAACCTCAAGGTGCGTACAACCCTGTTTGGCCTGCCTGATGAGCGGATCGACCAGGCACTCTCCATTGCCGGACTGAGCGATACGGGTTCCAAGAAGGCTGGACAGTTTTCCATGGGCATGAAGCAGCGCCTGGGGATAGCGAACGCCATTCTGACCAAACCCCGTCTGCTGATCCTGGACGAACCTACCAACGGGCTGGATCCGCTGGGCATCGAGGAGCTGAGGGGGATGATCCGCAGCTTTCCGCAGCAGGGGATGAGCGTGATCGTCTCCAGCCATATCCTCTCCGAGGTGTCGATCCTGGCGGATCATATCGGCATCATCGCCGACGGTCGCCTGGCCTACGAGAATGAACTGCACGCCGGGGAGGACCTGGAGGGGCTGTTCATGGACGTGCTCAGGAGGTCACGATGAGCAGCAGGAATGCCAACCAATTCGTCCAGCAGGATACGGCTGAAAGAGTCAGAACCAGTGGCAACGGCATCCCCTTTGGCAGGATCCTGGCAGCGGAGATCATGAAGGGCCGGTCGGCCGCGCCCAGGCGGATGGTCTTGGCTTTCCCTCTGATACTCATTGTTATCGTGGCTTGCTTCGCGTTCGGGCTGCATGTCTGGATGCCCTCCTGGGTCAACTACTGGTATGTCCTGCTCCTCCCAGCCATGACCGCCCTGATAAGCGTCGCCGTGGCCAACATCGACGGCAAACAGCGGTGGAGGACCACTCTGTCCTTGCCTGCCGCGCCCGTTATGGTCTGGTGGGCCAAGATCGTCTACTGCCTGCTTCTGGTCGGCCTCGCCACCCTGCTGGCTCTGGGCCTTTCGGCACTCATAGTCGCCGTTTCCGGGGTTCAGGGTCCCTCCCTGGTCGATTTTGTAGTCAGCGCCCTGATGCTGGTCCTGGCCTGCTCCTGGATGATACCGGCGGGACTTGCCCTGACCGCCCGGTTCGGCGTTCTGATCGGATTCGGCCTGCCTTACATGGTGGACCTGCTGGTCTCAATCATCTTCTGGGGAAGCCAACGGCTCTGGCCCTTCCTGCCGCCCGCTGCCATGATCAATCTGCCGGTGCCTTTCATGAAGGTCATGCCTGATGGCGTGCCCCTGGAGACCGAGGACAACAGCCCGATCAAGGCTGCGCTGTCTGTCTTTGGCGGGCAGAGCCTGACGGCCTTGGTGTCCTGCCTGGTCTGGTTCCTGCTCCTGTCCGTCCTGACGGGAATCTGGTTCTCGCGGAAGGAGACCAACTGACATGACAGGGATGACAGCCGGCCGGGTCGTGGCCTCTGAAATCGTGCGATTGCATGGATCTGTGCTTATCGCCATCCATGTCGTCTGCGGACTGGCGGCCGGCCTCGTCTGCGGCGCCTACTTCGCTGCAGCTCCCTATGATCCTGGTCTGGAGACCGATGCCTTCTTCCAGGTTCTGGGCGCCTTCATGCCTCTGATGGCCGCCATTGTCGTTGCCATAAACATCGAGACCGAGCGTGAGGCCGGCGACATGGCCAACCTTCTGGGGATTCCCAGCCGCCGTCTGGGTCTGGCGGCCAAGGTCCTGGTGCTCTGGCTTCTGGGTCTGCTGGCACTGGCCCTGGCGGCTCTGGCCTTCTGCCTGCCCATGGTTCTGGCTGGCGGATCGGGGGCACCAATCTCGGCCGTTGCGCTCGCCACCTTAGGGATGGCCGGTGGTTCCCTCTGCCTCTACCTTTTCTTTATCGCCCTTGCCCTACGCTTCGGCCGGAATGCGACCATCGCCATCGGTGTCCTCGGCACGGGGATATCCATCAGTTCCCTTGGCGGCCTCTTCAATGGCCTATACGGCCGTACTTTATCCGGTATCGAGAGCACGCCCGGGATCAGCCAGTGGATACCCTTCACCTGGCCTACTAGGTTCGGCTCCCTGGGAATCGAGCAGGCCCTGGCCTTGACCATGCCGGGAGGGGAGGGTCTGCGTGCTTCAATTGGCGTGACGGCTGTGGACAATCTGGTCCCCTGCCTGGTCCTCACCCTGACCTTGG
Source organism: Bifidobacterium asteroides (assembly GCF_030758775.1). NCBI lineage: Bacteria > Bacillati > Actinomycetota > Actinomycetes > Bifidobacteriales > Bifidobacteriaceae > Bifidobacterium > Bifidobacterium asteroides. The sequence continues at coordinate 1,963,565 of NZ_CP132384.1, read as the reverse complement.
GCCTGGCCCTCCTGCTTTGGATCGGCAGGTTCGAGGATCGGCGCAAGGTCAGCGATTAGACTGGATTGCAGGGCATCCGGTCCGTGAGAAATCTGTTCTAGGAATCAGGCTTGCAAGACACCTGGTCCACAAGGCGTTTATTCTCGAAAGCGGGTGGGCTGAGTCTGCAAGCGCAGAAAAGGAGCCAATCGTGGCTGACGTGCACGCCGAAGGTTCCCCCGGGAGCAATCGGCATCGGGCATCCATCCTGGTGGTGGACGACGATCCAAGGATCACGACCCTGCTGATGGCGGCCCTGTCCAAGGACGGCTATGCCGTGACTGTGGTCAACGAGTCGCGGAAGGTCGTAAGCATGGACCTGTCCTCGGTCGATCTGATCCTTTGCGATGTCATGATGCCACACTTGGACGGCTTTGCCCTTTTGACTTCCATCAGGGAACGGGTGTCCTGCCCGATCATCTTCCTAACAGCCAAGACTGATGAAGACAGCGCGGTCCTGGCCTATGGCCTGGGTGCCGACGACTATATACGCAAGCCTTTCGGCATTGCCGAACTTCGAGCCAAGGTCAGAGCGCGGCTGTCTCAGGGCAGTCGTCGCGGGCGTCCCCTTCTGCATTTCGGCCCCTTGGACATGGACCTTCAGGCGCGGCAGATCAGGGTGGACGGGCACAACGCCAATCTGACGGATGCGGAATACCGCATATGCGCCCTGCTGGCAGAACATCCCGGTCGGGCCTACGCGCCCATGCAGATATGGGAGGCCTGCCTGGCAGCAGAGGATGATCCGGCCGCCGATGATGCGGACAGCGATGCCACGGCTGCGGTCAGGGTGCATCTGAGCAATGCCCGGCGCAAGCTCAAAGCCCTGGGGGTGGACCCCATCAGGACCATCTGGTCGGTGGGGTACCAATGGGTGGCTTGATCGACGGTGTGCCAGAGTCGCCCAAGGAGCAGAGCGTCAAGGGCAAGGGCCGGCCAAGCCGCAAGGGAATGCCCATCGTTCTGCTGATCATCAGGTACTTTCTCTACGTGCTGCTGATTCTGTCTGTGCTGTTCGCCGGCATATATATGGTCTGGATAAACCTGGGGGCCAAGGGTGACTTCTTCTGGGCCAACTATGGCGAGCAGCATCTGGAGAAGGTGGGGCAATCCATCGGCCGTTCGGCCGCTATTGACGAATCCTTGATTCCCGCAGCCTACTGGTATCGAACCTATGACCACCAGGGGCATCCTACGGGGGGAGATATGAAAGGCGGCATGGCTGGCGAGGCCGACCAGCTGGCTGCCGACCACTGGGAACATAGGGCAGCTAAGCCATTGGAAGAGCGAGGGAAGAAGACGGGGCGGCCCCTGGCCACTCGCGCGAAGCCGGATGCGACCTACGCCGTCTATGTCACAGCTGATGGGCGGCCATGTGTCCTGGCCTATCGGGTTCAGCCGCAGTGGGCATCGAGGCAGGCCCGGGACCGCTATCCCAATCCCCAGAACCTGCTGCTCGCGTCTTACGGGATCTCCTTGCTGCTCACCCTCTTGTTGGTCGGGTTGCGGGCGGCCCATGTCATATCGTCCAAGCTCAAGGTCTTCAACCAGGTGGCTGACGATATAGGGCGGCAGGATCTGGATGCCTCCCTGCCCCGCAGCAACGTGCTGGAAATCAACCGGGTGCTGGAGTCCTTCGACAGGATGCGCGCCACGCTGAAGGAATCCCTTGAGAAGACCTGGACGGCCCAGGAGTCCCAGCGTCGACAGGTGGCGGCTCTGGCTCACGACCTGAAGACGCCGCTGACCATCATGCGAGGCAACGCAGACCTGCTGGGGGAGACCGGTCTCAGCCAGGAGCAGCAGTCCTACCTGGACTCCATCGAGGATGCCATCGCTGAAATGGCCGACTACGCCCAGGCAATCAGCCAAGGTACTGTGGGCACCGCTTCTGGACGATCCGAGGTCACAACGGTTGCCTTGAGAAATATGGTCGACAACCAAGCCAAGGGTTATCTAAGCGCTAGGGGTCTGCGGCTTGAGAGCGAAGACCGCCTGGGTTCCGACACTGGTCAGATTTCCGGTAATTCCGCTGACCTTGCCAGGGCGATTATGAACATCGTTGCCAACGCAGCTGACTATTCTCCGGACCATGGTCTGGTGACGCTGACATGGAAGCTGGAGTATGGCCAGGAGGGCGGGCGAGCCTTGGTGGTGACCGTGCGTGACCAGGGTACAGGATTCAGCAGCCGGGCTCTGGCCCACGCCACGGAATGGCTCTATCAGGCCGATAGCAGTCGGCACGGCTCCGGCGGCCACCATGGCATCGGCCTGGCTGCCGCCCGGTCAACTGTCGAGAGTGCAGGAGGCCGCCTGACCCTGGGGAATGCAACCGATGGCAATGGCGCAGTAGTCACGGTATCTTTGCCGGTGCAGTGAATGAGGCGGGGTGAATATCGGCCACGGCCAACTCGGTGTCCGACTAAAAATTGCACAGTGATAAAGATCTGGAAATAGTGTTAATCATGGATTGATAATTATAAAAACATCAATTTTTAGCGATTATCTTAGTAATCAATTACTAAAGTTTGCCATTCTTTAGTAAATCTGTATGATAAAGATAACAAAGATTATCAATTTATAGGGGCCTACATGCAAAAATCAGATGACGCTGAACAGGGCGATCTGTCTCTGGAGGAGGTTGTGCGTTCGATTCAGCGCAAGGGTTGCGAAGGCCAATCGATAGAAGTCAAAGCCGCCAGCCAGGGGACTCCGAAGGTGTATGACTCGCTGTCGTCGTTTTCCAACCAAAACGAGGGCGGCATCATCGTATTCGGGCTGGATGAAAGCCTTGGATTCGAGGTTGTTGGCGTCCACGACGCGCAGGAGCTGGAAAAGGCGGTAACAGCACAGGGCAAAGAGATGTATCCCGAGGTCAGACCAGTCTATAGCGAAAGCCTGATTGACGGCAAGACAGTGGTTTCAGCTTACATCAATGGCAAACCTATGGGCGAGAGGCCTGTCTACCGCAAGACAGCAGGCATCAGCGCAGGCAGCTACACCCGGATCGGGGATGCCGATGCCCGCATGACGCCTACGCAGCTGTATGAGATTGAGACTTTCAAGGACGGTCGACGCGACGATGTATCGGTAGACCCTCAGGCCGATTCCGATATGTTGAACCCAGAAAAACGTTATGATTTCATTAGTCGAGCACAGCGGGAACGCCCGCTCCTAGCCAGAAGGAACGAGGACGAGATCCTGGAGCTATCGGGTGTCTGCCGTCGTGGATCTCCTACTCTTGCAGGTTTGATGACCCTTGGCGAATACCCGCAGCAGGTGTATCCGAACCTCTGCATTACCGCCGTGGTTGTGCCGGGAACCAAGGCCGGAACTGGTCTTGGGGGAGAGCGGTTCCTTGACAATCAGCGCTTTGAAGGGACCATTGACCGCATGCTTGAGGATGCCATGGCCTTTGTGCGGCGTAACAGCAGAACCAGGACGGTGATCAGGGATGGGGTGCGCACTGATATTCCTGAGTATCCCGAAACCGCAGTCAGGGAAATCCTGACCAACGCACTGATGCATCGTGACTATGGCCCATACTGCAACGGAACGCCGGTCAGATTGACGCTCTTTGCCGATCGTCTTGAATGCTGGAATCCTGGTGGTGTATATGGCGGTCAGAGCATCAACGACTTGGGCTTTGCCAACAGTCAGACCAGGAACCCTACCCTGGTCAGTCTGCTGGAGATTGAGGGGATTGCGGAGAATCGGCACTCAGGGATTCCGGCTATCCGCGAGGAGGCCAAACAGTGTGGATATAAGCCTGTAGAGTTTCAGGATCGGCAGGCTTCCTTCACTGTGCGCTTCTACTCTGTGCCGGAACGTGCTGTTGCGGCGGAAGCAACCGTTCATTGGACTGGGGCCGCAGTATCTGATTCGGCGAAACGCGTCCAGGTCCATGCACTTGGTGGTTCCGATGCCTCGGGAGCAGCAAAGACGGGCAAGGGAATACGCGACAGGATTCTCGGCTTTTGTAAGGAACCCCGTTCGCTCGAGGATATCGCGCATGCGCTTGGGCTGGGCAAGTACTATGTTCGCAGGCGGTATATCGAGCCACTGCTCGAAGAAAACGCGCTCTCCATGACGCTTCCCGATAAGCCCCGGAGCAAGTACCAACGATATGTGGCCAGTGATTCCTTGGCTGAAGTGTCTTCGGGAAAGAAGCCGTGAATGGCATTACCGTAAGAGCAGGTATTGCCGGTTGGTCATGATGAAGCATGGTTATAGCATGCTGATTGTTTTCTCAGTGCGAGTACGCTGACCTGCTTGAATCCCGCTCTACCAGGGTCAGCTCAATCAACACGGAGCCGTGCACATGCTGTGAGTTGCTGAACTCGCCCATCAAAAGAGTGGCAGCATCGCGCTCCATATCGACATCGGGCGCAGTGATGACTGATAAGGGGATCTGGGGATAGCCGTCCGCGCGTGCGTCTTCGGTGCTGTCGGCTTTGATGTCGTCGGGTACGCGACTCCTGAATGGGATTGACAATTCCCGCACGGAGAGCGTCGTTGCTGGTGGAAGTTGGCTGATCTCACGCTGTCTGCAGAATACTATGCAGCGGTCACATATGGACTGGTTTCCGAAGGAGTGGGAGAGAAGCGAAGGCAGTGTGTTGGCAGCCGGCTCCCCGTAAATATCTGGTCGACATTTGCCCTACAACGAGGTGTCCTCCAGGACGCGGCAGTTTCGGTTATGCTGCAGAGCTCGACATGATCCACCAGCACTATGGGTAACTTGACCGAGGCCGCACACTCCAGGTCGGAGGAGCAGTCTATTACGATATAGACACCAAGAGAGCGAAGGAACTTGAGCAGACTGGTCTGTCGCTCTGAATCAGAATAGGCATTGGTGCCGATCAGCTGGATATCTTTTGTGGATTTCCTGAGCCCCCTCGAATACGGATGTGCACAAGGAATGCTCAATATTGGTCATGATGATGGGGATGGCTGATTGTTTGGTAAGAGTTGTGGATCGATTCGCTGGGCAAGGATCGGCATATTCGGGATGAATCCTGGGTTCTGGGGAGAAGATGGACAGAAGAAGTGCGGCTGGAGGTGTCCCGCATGATTCTGCGCAGGCTAGCGGAATCGGTTTGTGGCAGACGATGGCCAAGCTTGAAAGGATCATATATTAGATCTTTCCAATTTCAATATATTCATGATTCTAAAACTGTCTTAATGATCTGCTGGACCTTTCGGCTGTTCGAACTCGATTGACGACTTCAGGTTCTCGTTAGAACCAGATCAATTAATCCTACTTCCTGTCTGTCTATCCATAGTCGTTAGCTCGATGCTCTGTCGTCGCCTTATTAGATACTTGTAGAATCGATTTTACAATGATGATCAAGCGTGGTTGCTGACTGTACTCGGAGGAATAATGGAAAACACGGTTCAACTTATTGCTTATGTGGATCGCTTTGGCGACGGCACTTTGGCATCACTGACCGAAATGTTGCGGACCAGGTTTGCTGGAGTTTATTGTGGCGTTCATATTCTGCCATTTTTTACTCCTTATGATGGGGCAGATGCTGGCTTTGATCCGATTGACCATACAAAGGTAGACCCACGTCTTGGTTCTTGGGATGATGTTAGGGAGCTTAGCCGTACTCATGGAATCATGGTGGATACCATTGTCAACCACATGTCTTGGAAATCAGAGCAATTCCAGGATGTTATGCGCCGCGGTGAAGACAGCCCTTTCCATGATATGTTCCTGACTATGTCATCAGTCTTCCCTGATGGTGCATCTGAAGAAGATCTATCAGGGATATATCGTCCTCGTCCTGGTCTGCCCTTTTCCCAATACTCTTGGGCAGAGAAGACGAGACTGGTTTGGACGACCTTTACACCTCAGCAGGTAGACATTGACACTGACAGCAAGCAGGGATGGAGCTATATCCTGTCGATTCTTGACAGACTTGCAGAAAGTCGAGTGCGATATATCCGACTGGATGCTGTTGGTTATGGCACCAAACAAGCCGGAACTAGCTGTTTCATGATCCCCAAAACATTCCGTCTGATTGAATCTATCAAGCAAGAGGCGGAAAAGCGCGGTCTTGAAACCCTGATAGAGGTCCATTCCTATTATAAAAAACAGATAGAGATAGCTTCCAAAGTCGACCGAGTCTATGATTTTGCATTGCCTGCCCTTCTTCTCCATTCGCTCTATAGCGGAGATTTGCAGGCACTGGCGCATTGGATAAGTGTGCGGCCCAGCAACTCCATCAATGTTCTGGATACGCACGACGGCATTGGGGTTATAGATATCGGTTCCGATCAGACGGACAGAAGTTTAAAGGGTCTAGTTAACGATGCGGCAGTGGATGCCTTAGTGCGCACTATTCATCAGAAAACTGCGGGTCAGTCTCAGGCGGCTACTGGCGCGGCTGCCAGTAATCTGGATCTTTATCAGATCAATTCAACTTACTACTCAGCTTTAGGTTGTGATGATCATCTTTATCTAGCGGCTCGGGCTGTCCAATTCTTCCTGCCAGGGGTTCCTCAGGTTTACTACGTCGGTGCTCTGGCAGGGGAGAATGATATGGAGCTTCTCAAGCGGACTGGCAATGGGAGAGATATTAATCGGCATGCATATTCAGTAGTGGAAATCGACCAGGCTCTTCGGCGCCCCGTGGTCAGGGCTCTCAATGCCCTGTGTAAGTTGCGCAATCGATTAGATGCCTTTGATGGAGAATTTTCCTACGAATTGATTGATAAAGGCCCTCTTTTTCTGAGGTGGAAAGGTGAAACGAGCAGGATTCAACTCACTTTTAATCCTATGAAAGCAGCCATACCCGAAGATGCCAGTGGTGTCGCCGAGCTGGATTGGGAGAGCGGAACAGGGCATCATCACAGCTCTGACCTCCTAGAGAATCCTCCTACGATCATATGACGAGTCTGGGGTCTATCTGTTAATTAATGTGACGTGCTGGGCCGATGGTGTCTCGTAGAATGAGAGAAGCAGGCGCGACTATTCTTGACTGGTCTAATGTCTCCCCACGGGCCAGTCGTACTGCCATCAGTCCAGCCGTTTTGCCATATTCGTCGGGACGGTGCCTGATCGTCGAAATGCCGAGCGGAGCCGCCATCTCACGGTCGTCAAAGCCTACGACAGAAATATCATCCGGAACACGTACTCCGTAACGCCGTAATTCATGTACCAGGCTAATTGCCACTTCGTCGCTGATGCAGCATATGGCTGTTGGCTGAGGATCTAAGGCAAGTATGGCGCTGACTGCAATGCTGCCTGCTTCAGAACTATGGGGAACGGGAATCTCGTAATCTTTTCGATGGGTAATGCCAGCAGCTCGTATTCCCTGACGGTATCCTTCAATCCGCTGGTCGGCATCCCAAACGAAATCCTTGTTTATCGGAGTCGTCTGGATAAAAGCGATACGCGTGTGCCCCATGACGCAGAGGCGATGAATCAGGTTCTTCAATGCGGAGATTTCATCTACGCCTATGGATGCCATGCTATAACGGTCGTTGAGGTGCATAGTGTTGACGCCTACTATGGGTACTCCCACATCACGTAGAGATTGTCCTTCATTCTCAGTTAGAGCGAAGGAAGAAATGATGACAGCATCCGTATTGCGTTTGATCGGCATCGAAGAGAAGAAATCAGCGCGTTGCTTTCGGTCCGCAACTCGATAGAAGAGCAAATCATAGCCTTCGTTGCTCAGGGCTGAATAAACCCCTTCAGCTAATTCTGAGCTGTACCATCCTGACATTCGGTTGCCGACAATCAGGGCAATTCGCCCGGTTTTCCCGCTTCTCAGTCTCGAGGCTTCCTTGGATGCCGTGAAGCCAAGCTGCTCACTGGCTTGGAAAACCTTACTCCTTGTGTCGGCTGAAACTCTATCTTTACCGTGTAGTGCGCGAGAGACTGTTGACGGGGAGACGCCCGCTTTTTTTGCGACGTCGTAAATGGTCGGTTCTCGCATGCATATGCCTCTGTTGTGGTTACTTTAGAACACAACCGATTTTACAGCATGAATTAAGGCGTTGTCATTGCTGAACTTTGATTCGGCGAAGAAGGTGAAGAGGCTTGTTCGGCATAGGAAAAGGTGGGAACAATTTGACAGGAGCTGGATTACGTTTATATACTGTGTGCAACCGATATTACAAATGGAGAGTAAATTAGAAAAAATGATGTCATAAATATAGCAATATCAAATATAATATCGGTTGTGCAAGTTCATCGACGAAGTGAACATCTGTACGGCAGGAGGAAAGATGCAGTCGTTCTTTAAACATGGGGCAGCGATGCTGCTGTCCGTCGGATTAGCGGTTTCGCTCGTAGCCTGTGGGCCTGGGGGTTCGGACAAGCAGGCGGGAAGCAACGAACCGGATTCTGTCAGCACCGATCTGGGTGATAAGAGCTACAGTCTGACACTCTGGGATGGTGCAGGTCTAAAGACTGTAGACGATGCGCTGATTAAAGGGTTTACAAAGAAATATCCGAAGATCAAAATTAAAGCGCATTACGATCCGGACAATGTAACATCCCAAAACGGTCCTCGTCTTATTGCGTCTAAGGATGCTCCAGATATTGCTCGTGTCACTGATGTTAACTCTGCTGTCAAGGGAAAGCACGTCATCTCTCTTGAACCTTACGTTCAGGCATACGGCTGGAAGGTTCCGCAGTCGCAGACCCAGCTGTACCGCGCTGACGGAGCAGGCAAGGTAGGTAAGGGCAATCTCTATGCGCTTCCCAACTCCTATTCGGTCGCTGGCATGTATGTAAATACCAAGTTGTTGAAAAAAGCTGGTATCGAGAAGGTGCCAACGACTATGGATGATTTGGAATCAGACATGGCCAAAGTTAAAGATGCCGGTGAGATTCCCGTGATGATTAATGGAAAAGATGGGGGTCTTTCTTTCATCTTCCAGGCTATGATGGTCAACAATGACTCTTTGAAAACAGTAACCGACTGGATTTTGCAGCGGGACGGATCCACTTTCGATACCAAGGGAGCAAAAAAGGCTGCCGAGCGGATTCAGAGCTGGAGCAAGAACGGGTATCTGCCTTCTGATGTCAATGCCGTTGACGGTTCTTCAGCGCTGAATAGATTTGCCAATGGCCAGGGTGTGTTCTTCCCCAGCGGGAATTGGAACCTGGATCAGATGAACGACTCCTTGGGAGCTGATGTCCAATTCGTTCCATTCCCTTCCAATTCGGCGGATCAAAAGCCTAATATTGCAGCCAATGGAGGAAGTTTCTTTGGTATCCCGACAAACTCGGCCCAGAAAGATGCAGCGGCTTGCTTCCTTAATTACACACAGAGCGATGAGGCCCGTCAGATAATTGCTGATGTCAGCGGTTACTTCCCCAAGACGGTCAAGGGACAGACCGTGCCCAAGGCCAAAAATGATCTGCAGAAGAGCATGTTCGATTCTTACTTGAATGTGTTTGAATCTGGGAACTCTACTGATTTCATTAATAATGCCACTGCCGGTCTTCAGGCCAGTGCTCTGGTGCCTAATTTCCAGCTTCTGGTGGACGGCAGTATTTCACCCAGCCAGTTTACGCAAAACGTTCAAAATGAGTATAAGCAAGAGGTCATGCAGTGAGTACCTCTTTCAAAGCTGAGGCGGGTGCGGAGCGACATTGCTCGAATGCCGTTCGCACCGCCAAGCGAGATGGGCATAGGCGCCATAAAGCTGGTCTTACACTCATCGGCTGGCTTTTCCTGTTGCCTGGGCTCGCTTTCTATATAGTTTTCGTCTTTTGGCCCATCATTCAGACTGCTTGGTACTCCTTTTACAGTTGGAATGGGGTTGATGCCAGCACATGGGTTGGATTCGATAATTTCATCCGTGTTTTTACCGATCCGGTCCTGAGAGGCAGTATTGCTCATTCGTTTTACTTGATCATTCCCTTTGCGCTGATTCCGGTTGCCCTAGGTATCATTTTGGCATCGCTCATTCGAGATGTTCGCAGCAAAACCTTCAGCTCTGTGGCACAGGTCTGCATGTTCCTTCCCAGGGTAATACCTGGAGCCGCGGCAGGTGTGGCTTGGACTTGGATGCTGGCTCAGGATGGCATCGTTAATCAGATGCTTAAAGCGATGGGTCTTGGCTCTCATGCCACGGCATGGCTAGGAAATCAGCGTACAGCACTGAACGCCGTAGGAGTTATTGGGTTTTGGTTGCAGCTGGGATTCTGTATCGTTCTGCTCTCAGCGGGTATCGGCAGCATCAGCAAATCTCTTTATGAGGCAGCAAGCATTGACGGTGCCGGCTGGTGGAGTCAGTTATGGCATATTACCCTGCCTGGCCTGCGTGGTCAGATAGCTGTCTGCTTGACCATGACCATGGTCGCGGCGCTGGCAAGTTTCGATGTCGTCTTTATGGCTACTCAAGGCGGTCCGGGCTATTCGACGATGGTTCCCGGCGTTATGGTCTACCGACTGGCCTTTACACAGAACAAAGTCGGTTTGGCTTCCGCTCTGGCTGTGGTGCTCATGATTTTGGTCCTGCTTGTAGTTGGACCCTTGCAGCGGCTGGTTCAGGGCAAGTCGGAGGAGGCAGCATGAAGCAGTCCTTATCTGTCCGTGTTCTAGGAAATCTGACGCTGGCGCTCACTGTTATTTTTTGTGTCTTGCCTTTTATCAGCATGCTTTCAGCTGCACTACAGCCTCAAGGTTCCATGCCATATGGGATTCAATTCACCGCCCATCCGCATTGGGAGAATTTTGCTGCTGCTTGGAAAGTAGCCAACATCACTCCTCTGCTGATTTCCAGTGTGATCCTGGTCGTGGCTGTGGTTCCGGTAACTCTCATCTGCAGTGCTATGGGCGGGTATGCACTAGGTTCTTTGCATGTTGCAGGTGGTTGGATTGCATATGCCCTTCTCTTTGTAGGGCTGACGCTGCCGTTCGAGGTGCTGGTAACTCCTCTGTATTATGAAATCCAATCAATGGGATTGCTCAATACGCGGCTGGCTATGATCCTGCCGATGATCGGATTGAATATGCCGTTTGGAGTCATCTGGATGCGAACCTACTTCGCCCAGATGCCCCGTGATCTAATCGAAGCTGCCAGCCTAGACGGGGCCGGACAGTTACGTATATTCCGTAGCATCCAACTGCCGCTGGTGATTCCTGCCATATCTTCGCTGGGAATACTAACTTTTCTGTCAACATGGAATCAGTTCCTGCTGGCTGTAGTACTTATCGATGATCCGACCAAGCGGACAATGGCTGGGGCTCTGCAAAGTTTCGTTGGACAGTATTCGACAGATGTCGTTCTGCTCAACGCAGGCTCTCTGCTCATCATGGCGCCAACCATGATTCTCTTTATATTTCTACAAAAATATTTTATACGGGCGATGCTCGAAGGCTCAGTAAAGGAGTGATGGATGATCAACGATATGCTGGACCCAGACTGGTGGAAGAATGCCACTGTCTACCAGATTTACCCCCGGTCTTTCCGTGATGCTAGCGGAGATGGAATAGGGGATTTGCGAGGAGTGATGTCCGGACTGCCCTATCTAACCAAGTTAGGTGTTGATGCTATATGGCTGACTCCTTTCTATCCTTCACCTCTAGTGGACGGAGGCTATGATGTGGCAGATTATCGTAACGTTGATCCGCGTCTAGGGACTATGGATGATTTTGATGCTTTGGTGCACGATGCCCATGATTCGGGAATAAAGGTGATTGTGGATATCGTTCCCAACCATTGCTCCAATCAGCATCCCTGGTTTCAGCAAGCTTTGAAGGATGGACCTGATTCGCCTATGCGTCAGAGGTTTGTCTTTAGGAAGGGGAAAGGCCCCAATGGAAGTCAGCCCCCCTCTAACTGGCTTTCAGGAGTTGGCGGCAGTGCTTGGGAGCCGTGCGGCGATGGCTGGTACTATCTGCATCTTTTCACCAAAGAACAGCCTGATTTCAACTGGGACAACGAAGAAGTCAGGAAGGACTTTCTGAAGACGCTGGCTTTCTGGAGCGATCATGGGGTTGACGGATTCCGTATTGATGTGTCGCATGGCCTGGCCAAGGATTTAGCTGAACCCTTGCGTGACAGGCCTGATCCTGCTGATCAGGAGCCCTTGTCGGACAAGGGAGATGATCCTTTGTTTGATCGTGACGAGGTGCATGATATCTACCGAGAATGGCGTAAGGTCTTCAACGAATATAACCCACCCCGTATGGCTGTGGGGGAATCTTGGACTCCGATCACGGATCGGGTATATGACTATGCAAGATCTGACGAGCTCGGATCAGTGTTCGATTTCTCTCTTTCTAAGTGTGACTGGGATAGACAGGAGTACCAGGATGCTATTGAACGAACATGGAATGGTTTCCGTAGGGTCGGCGGCTCTCCAAGCTGGGTATTGGGCAATCACGATGTGCCTCGCGTAGCATCGCGTCTCGCTTTGCCCAAGGGCGCCGATGTGGTCGAATGGGTAACTTCTGCCGGTACTCGACCGGTCATCAATCAATCAGTGGGTCAGGCTCGAGCCCGTGCAGCTGGAATGCTCATTCTTGCATTGCCGGGAACTGCTTACATCTATCAAGGTGACGAATTAGGCCTGCCAGAGGATTTGGACATCAAGGAAGAAGACATTCAGGATCCGAGCTGGGAGCGTTCAAATCATAAGGTCAGGGGCCGCGATGGGTGCAGGGTTCCACTCCCTTGGACAGTTTCGGAGACAAACGCTTACGGATTCAGTTCAGCCAAGTATGCCCGACCCTGGCTTCCCCAACCAAGTTGGTTCTCGACCTATGCGGTTCAGAGAGAAGATGGTAGGCAGGATTCAGCGCTGGAATTGTATCGAAAGGCTTTAGCTCTCCGACGTCAATGGGTGGTTGCAGAAGGTACTACCACTATGGAAATCCTCAAAGACGGTGATCCAAGAATCCTGCATATTAAACTTTCGACAGGGTTGCATTGTCTTCTGAACTTCGGCCCAGGCAAAGTTGGTCTCAATATAGATGGGACGATCGTTCTATGTAGTGACGATATCGATGAGAAGCTTCAAAAAGAGGAATTACGAGAAAATTCCTGCGTGTGGTTTGTGGAGTAAGCATAAATAAAAGAGCTGTAGGTGTGAGCGCTTATGGGCTCTTGGTCTTCTGAGTCGGGTGTCTCTAATCGTCCGCGAGATATGGACGGCTGACTAGAGCACCGATAAGGTTGAAAGGGCACGGGAAGAATATAAGCCGAGACTGTAGGCCAGTCTTGGCTTATATTCTTCAGCAGCGTCAGAAGGTATGACATCATGGTGGCGCTGGACCGGGAATTTAGTGCGGGAGTTGGGAGTATGGACGCGAAGATCGAATTAGCCGCTTATTAAGGGGTATAACCAGCTCTTTTCCTGTTGCTGTATCTGTAAGATCGCGATTACTCCCGTCAATTGATAGTCAGAGGGAAACGAACTATGTTTACGCGAGTTGGCTACAGAGAGATCAAACCTTATTGTGTATTGGGTTCTTTGGCTGACTATGTGTTCTTATTCGGAAGAGATTAGGCTTTGTCATTCGACAAAATAGATACCGGGGAACGACATCGTTAATATTGCCAGCAACCGAGAGCCGCCCTTGTCCATCAGGATATGCTTGCTCTAGGCTTGGTCAAAGATCAGGACGAGGGACTGAATGCACGCAAACTGAAAGAGGAGTGGCTACGATCGAGGCCGGATCATCTATCCGTTTACCGCCGGTAGGGCGGAGCCAAGAATTGAGCTAATAGTGACGGACTGTGCTGTTGTTTAGGATGAAGAACCTACTGGATTCGTTGTATGAAAAACTGACTTTACTGTTCTATTGCAGGTCAGTTATTTTGCGAAGTTAGCTAGTTTTCACGAAGCTGCCTTGGTTTTTCAATCTGCTGCACATGCAACTAATAGACTTGACAGTGAACGAGAACAGATGACGCGAATAAGGGATTGAGGTTTTTAAAGCCGAGTTCAGTTCGGTTCATGTGTATCGGTAAAGGAATTGCTGTTGCTTTGTCTTTGAGCAAAGACCTTGACGACTTCGGTTGTATTTATGTATATTCTTGGTTCAACTTGGTAAACATCCACGCAGCGTTTTGGTTTGGCCGCCTCTGATTTCTTTCAACAGGCCCTCGAAGCGTTGACTACTCCGTCTCGTTTAGGCTATTAACCAGCGGTCTGATGCCCGGTCCGGCTCCTTAAGCCCGTAGGCGATCAACATCGTCGTGATCATATAGTCATCAAAAAACAGATAGCTGATTGACTGTGCGGAACAGCGAGGGTCATGTCTTGACAATGAGCAATTCCAAGATTTATTCCTGCGTGCCCTGTGTAAGGTTCACGTGCTGTACTCCCAGCTAAACTTTACTGCTAGATATCCCGTGGTCAGTCTAGTAATGACTGCATATCATGCTGGAAACCAAGCAGCCAATAAATGTCATTAAAGATATCTTTAGAGGGCAAGACGATAGTTTGAATCGTCTGTTCCTTTGTTGAGGTGAGAACCTTGCTGCCGGTGGATCGTATTTTCCGCGCATATTTATATATAGCCAAATTATTCACATTGGTATCAAGTTTATTAACAGCAATACATATAGGAGAGTAGAATTGGCAGACAATATTTTCCAAAGGAAACCATTGATAGTTCTATTGGCCAAAACCATGATTCTATTTGACGAAGCGATTGATTGTATTCTCTGTGCCGCCATGACTATTGTCTGCTCCGGGGAATTGGCATGAATGACTTGTGCGACGAGCTCCTCGTTTTTAGCGTCTAAATGGTATGTTGTTTCGTCAAGCAGCATGATCGGCCGCCTTATGGACAACAGCCTTGCCAGGGCCAAGCGATAGCGTTCACCGCTACTCAGCAATACACCGCGTTGCCTGCTGGGGTATCCAATCCATCGAAGGTGTCTCTCACTTTGGCGTGAGGTTCACCTTATTTAAGGCATTCCAGCAGCCTTCATCGGATACGCCGTTCTTGTTCATCGCCAGATTCGTTCTGGAAGAACCGGAATATATGGGGGCATCGTGTTCTATATAGCCGATCAGAGAACGTACATAAGAGGAGCTGAGAGTTGAAAGATCAATACCATTAAAGAGAACATGGCCATGATTTGGCTTATAGAATACCCTTATAAGGGCCAGCATGGTTGATTTGCCCGCTTCGGATGGTCCGACTATCGCGTAGACGACACCGCCTTTCATATGCACGCCCGCTTCATTCAATTGGAGCCCGCCACGATTGTTCCGTGCGTCATCATACGGAATATCAGCATGGTCAAGATCGATGTCAATCTGATCGGAGTTGGTGACCTTCCTTTGGACCCTACTGGATACTGCTCATGCTGATGTCGCATCTTCGGTCGGCATTCTCATTATCGCTTGAATGCTGGAGTTCGCGCCCAACGCTCTGAACAGTCTGCTATATGTCGAAGAAAGTGTCGCCATAGGCGTGGGCATCATTTCTAGGTACATAGAGAAGTTACCAGTTGCTGAACAGTCATCACTCCTTTGGCCACTTGGAAAGCGCCGATTCCCGATACAACCATCAGGCACAACTGCATTAAGGCCATTCCTGATGGCCATATCAGTGACTGCTTCTTTGAAATTAGACGACCGGATGTGCACGCTTGCCTGGCTTCTCGCCGATTTTATTGGTCTCACGCTCCGTGGCGTTGAAGGCCCTGATCCTTTTCAAACTCATCAAAGCATCAGTGGCTGCAGACGTCATATCTCCTATGGCCGTTTGAGCCCCTCTGGAGCAGTCTCGTAATTTTCCGGATAAGACTACCAGTAAACCGACAGTAACAAGACAGGTCGAAAGAGAGATAACGAACATGACGGGACTGATTATGACCATTCCCACACACGCGCCTATGAACACCAGTAAAGTGCCAAACACTTCTGGCAATTATCGGTCAGCAATCGCTTCAGTTCATTTGTATCAGATGAAATAATAGAAATTACGTTGCCTGTATGCGACTGGTCCAGATCTTTGAACGGCAAATGCAGAATATGCATTACTAGAGACCGTCTCATATCGTTCAACAGCAGGTAAGCGTCAAAAGAAGTGATTGCTGCGCCGGACAGAAACACTCCTGCCAACGCTATTAGAGGGGCACTGCGGATCGCATGTTATGCTGCACGCGTCCAAGAATGACATTGACAAGCTGTGGCTGAGCCAGATTTAAGAGGGCGCTCGCTATACTTAGCAGACTAACCGTGAATAAAACACCCTTATGGATTTCAAAAGGCGGGGCACGTCTATCAAAGATGCGGTTTTCTCATTACTATTCCGCTTGTGTGGCGACATTTTCGTCCTTTGTTGGGGGTGGTTACTCACCGACTGCACGTGATATGACCCTCACAGAATCCTCGGAACGCGCGCACAGCGCCTGCACGCCTGTGACGAGGGCGCCTACGACAATAGCGAGGAGTGCGATGACCGCCCAATATCCCCATTGAACGCTTATCTTTGCGCTTCCCAGATATCGTTGCAGCATGAAGGCGGTGCCGCAGGTGCTGAGCAGTGTGATGACGAAGGCGAGCAGCACCGAGGTGACCATCGAAATGAGACCATCGAGGGCTCCCAAAATGCGCAACTGTCCGGTACTGGCACCGGATACGTATGTCAGCGCCAGATCCAGGCGTCGCCCTCGTGCGGTGATCATCAGTCCGGAGATTGCGCCCACCAAAGCGATGATGAGCGCAGGGCCGAGCATGGCCATCAGGTTCGTCAGCATGTGTGGGTTCACGTTCATGGAATGGCCGTTACTGGCGAAATTCTTGAGGCTGTCGGTCAGCGTATGCAACACACCAGAGAAAGTCATGAGCAACGACAAGCCGGCCGTCATGGGAATGATGGTCGCGTTCTGTCGTTGGATCCTCCCAACGGCCTGCTGCCTAGCGAGTTTCCAGGTGCTGAATGGCAGGGGGAGAAGATGCGTCCATCCTTTGGTGAACCAGTGCATGACATAGGGAGCCAGAACAGCCAATGCGAAGATCAGGAGGAACATGCCTCCCATGGAGAACCCAATGAATCCTGTCACTCTGGACTCTATGGGATTCCTGCCGGAAATGTGCGTGGCGAGCTCGCCAGAGTCTATCTTGCGTGTAGCTGTCCCCGGGATGATGAGCGCGCATATCGCTCCCACGAGCAACGATGCGCCTAGCAGAACACGGAATGCGTTCACTTGTCTCGGCGGGTTTTGTGACTGCCGAAGCGCCTCTATCGGCCTGATCTTGGATAGTGTGCGCACGGTCAGCACTGTGCCTGCAAGGACGGCGACTCCGGCAATGGCCAACCCAGTGCCGATGGATGCCAGCAGCTGGGTTGCTTGATACGTCAGTTTCAGCTCGAATGCTCTGGCCAGGAGGTCGAACAGATATGGTGCTGCCAGCGGCGTCAGGAGGGATGACGCTACTGCTGCCAAGATGAATAGGACGATGATGATAGCCAGATTCCCGAAGAGCAGCTGCCAGGGCGTGGCGCCTTGAAGGACCAGCAATGCTAGTTGGTGCCTGCGCTGGTTCAGAGCGGCGGTCACGACCCACAGCATCACGAACACGGCTATGACCACGCTGAACAGCATTGCTGGGCCGGAAAGGTTGGCGCCTAACCCGGCATCCGGTCCGTGGTAAGCGGCATCAATAGCCCTGCGCGCGGCGACGATAGTGCACACAGCGGTCTGGGAAACGATTAGTGACAGCCATACGCCGGCCCATACGGCCGGGGCTGCTTTCAGATCAGAGAGTGCGCCCCTCATATGCGGGCCCCGCTCTCCGTATCAGCGTTCAGCACGTGGCCATCACGGACCTCAACGATCTGGTCGCACTGTCCGGCTACCTCTCCACTGTGGGTCACTATTACTACGGTCCTGCCCGCATCCATAGCCAGGCTTTTGAACACCTGCATGACCTTGGCGCCAGATTCCTGATCCAAGGCTCCAGTCGGCTCGTCGGCGAAAATGATATCTGCATCGGAGAGCAGCACTCGTGCAAGCGCGACACGTTGCTACTCTCCGCCTGAGAGCATCGTCACGCTCCTTTTTTTCTCGTTTGCCAATCCGAAGTACCGCAACATCTCATCCGCTTTTTGCTTGGGGAGTCGACGGCCGCGCAGGGTGAATGGCAGCGCGAGGTTCTCCTCCACCGTCATGCTCGTGATCAGGTTGTAGGATTGAAACACGAATCCCAGATGTCGACGCCGAAACCGAGTGAGCGCGGACGCTCGCATATGTGTGATGTCATGCCCTAGAAGGGAGATGCTTCCGGATGTCGCACGTTCCAACCCCGAAAGGCAGTACAGCAAGGTGGACTTTCCGCTGCCTGAGGGGCCGACAATCCCCGTGATTCTTCCGGGCTCAGCATGGAAGTCGACATGGTCGAGGATGGTGATCGAATCATCCTTCCTCGGAGTCACCGTCATTGTCAATCCATTTGAACTCACTGAAGCACCACTCATCACCGTTCTCCCATCATCGCCGTTCTCGCGACTTATAAATCTTCATCAGAATATTGCTATGGATGCCATACAAGGATGGCGCCCATAGACTTACATGACTGTTGTCCCTGCCGTCATCAGGGCAAAAATGACAGCCCATGCCATTTTGATGAATGCGTCATCGCAGTGGCATATTTTTGTGGATTAGCTGCAGGTCCATCAACTCCAGATATTATCATGCCCACCGCCGTGGCATGCAAATATGCTGACGCCGCTATGATGAGCGGCTTCATCATTCATGGCGATATTACTATTCTGCAGATCGATAATGTTGTGCATTTTGTCCGTCTCTCTCCTCTCTTTCTCGTGTTTAGTGCTATTTCCAATGGTGTCTCCACTGAAAGGATCGTTAGGGCAGACGGCTGGCAAGAACTACCATGGTTGGCCTATAAGACTATTTACTGCTCAGATAACGCCAGCTGAGCCTGTCGAATAATCACAAGAGGGTCTTAAATAGGATTCTCAGGGCAGATAAGGGTTTTTATGCCAGATGAGCCCAAATTGATTAAAGCTTTTCTAATGAAGATCTAGTATTTTTTTTGGGGGGGGGGATTCGGCAACTAGGGCGCTGCCAAGTTAAGTGCAGCAAAGATACCGTCTCTGTCATGAGACAGGCCTGAGAATGCATACTGAAGCAAAGGCCTTGACGACTTCGGCCGTGTTTATGTATATTATTGGTTCAACTTGGCAAGCATCCACGCAGCGTTTTGGTCTGGCCGCCTCTGATTTCTTCCAACGGGCCTCTGAAGCGTTGACTACTCCGTGGCATAAGCAGGAGAGTGGCATGACTGGGTTGACCAGCGATCCCAAGCATGAGAAATCGACAGATACCGGCGTGATCCCGACTGCAGGGCAGGGCCATGAGCAGAGGCGCAGAGTGAATGGCCCCGTCCTCAAGGACCCTTCTATAGTAGGTGTCGATCAGGTTGCCCTTGCTCTGAATGTGGACCCCGACCGGGGCCTGGATGAGGCCGAGGCGGCGCGTCGGCTGGACAGGTTCGGTCCTAATGAGCTGGCTGGAGCGCCTCCCGTTCCTGCATGGAGGGAATTCCTTCAACAGTTCAAGGACCCCTTGGTCTATCTGCTTCTGGCAGCCACGGCCATTTCGTTGGTGCCCTGGGTGGTGGAACGCTCACATCCGGCATCAGGAGGCGGGGAGCCCCTGCCCTTTGATGCCATCGTCATCATGATCATCCTCATCCTTAATGCCGCCCTGGGGTACGCTCAGGAGGCTAAGGCCGAGCGGGCTGTGGATGCTCTGGCGAGCATGACGGCCCCGCACGCCTCGGTGCTGCGATGCGGCCGGGTGGTCAGCCTGGAGACCAGCAGGATCGTGCCTGGTGATGTAGTAGTCCTGGCTGAAGGCGATTCGGTCGGCGCCGACGGAAGACTGTTCCAGGCCGCGGGTCTGCGCGTGGCCGAGGCATCGCTGACCGGCGAGTCGCTGCCGGTGGGCAAGCGGCCCGGTCGGCTTGACCAGCCCAAGGCTCTGGGTGACAGAACCAACATGGTCTTCAACGGCACCGCAGTGACCCAGGGGAACGGGCGCATGATCGTCACCTCTACTGGTATGGACACCCAGGTCGGGAAGATCGCCGACATGCTGGCTGATACCCAGGAGGAACCCACGCCCCTACAGAAGGAGATGGCCCGCGTCTCCAAGCTCCTCGGACTGGCCGTCTGCTTGATTGCCGCCCTGGTTTTGGCTGCTTTGGCCCTGATGGAAGGCTTTCAGACAACCCAGGATCTGATTGATTCCCTGCTCATGGCCGTATCTCTGGCCGTAGCTGCTGTGCCGGAGGGGCTGACGGCCATCCTGACTGTGGTTCTCGCCCTGGGCGTGCAGCGCATGGCCAAGCATCATGCCATCGTCAAGAAGCTCAGCTCGGTTGAGACGCTGGGTTCGGCATCGGTCACCTGCTCTGATAAGACGGGGACGCTGACCCGCAATGAGATGACCGTTGAGCGGGTGGTCGTCCCCTCGGGGCAGGTCCGGCTCACTGGCACCGGGTATGCCCCGGAGGGAACCATGCAGCAGATCGAGGCCGGAGGTTCCGACGACCAGCAGCCGACGGACGCCGTTGACTCGTCATTGGCTAGTGCGGTTGCAGAGACCCTGATGGTCGGGACCATCGCCAACGACGGAGACCTTCATTGGCAGGTGGACGAGGCCGAACCTGATTCCCAGGCCCGGTCCGGCTCCGGACAGGGTCACTGGCAGATCGTCGGTGATCCTACGGAGGTCTCGCTCATTGTCGCCGCCCGTAAAGTCGGTGCCGATGCCAAGGCTGATGGCTATCGTCGTCTGGCCGAGATTCCCTTCACATCCGAGCGCAAGCTCATGTCGGTCCTGGCCGCTCCGCGTGATGGCAGCGAAGGGCAATCGCGCCTCTTCTGCAAGGGCGCTCCCGATGTGCTGCTTGGCCGATGCGACCGGATTCTCGAAGGCGGCCAGGCCAGGCCTATGACCAGTGCTGATCGGGAGAGGATACTTGCCCAGGTCAGCAGCCTCTCGGCGGATGCCTACAGGACTCTGGGGCAGGCTTTCCGGCCTGTATCCGACCGGGAGCTGTCGTCCCTGGCCGAAGCCGACGAGGGGGAGAGACCGTCAAGCACGGTCGGGACAGATCAGACGGACCGGTTGTCTCAGAGGTCTCAGCATGTTCCCGCAATCCTTCTGTCCGCGGATAAGGTGATCCAGGAAAGCGCCCAGCTGGAGAGCAACCTGATCTGGACGGGCATGGTCGGCATCATCGATCCGCCACGAACCGAGGTCCGTCATGCGGTGGACCAGGCCCATAAGGCCGGCATCAGAACGATCATGATCACCGGCGACCATCCGCTCACTGCAGCCAGAATCGCGGGGGACCTGGGCATCATCAAGCCTGGTCAGCCCGCCTGCACCGGCGAGCAGCTGGATGCCATGGACTCGGACCAGCTTCGGGAGACCACCTCCAAGGTCTCCGTCTACGCCCGCGTGGCCCCCGAGCACAAGCTGAAGATCGTCGAATCGCTCCAGGACCAGGGCAAGGTCGTGGCCATGACCGGCGACGGCGTCAACGATGCCCCTGCTGTCAAGACCGCGGACATCGGCGTGGCCATGGGCATCACCGGGACCGAGGTCACCAAGGAATCGGCCAAGATGATCCTGGCGGACGACAATTTCGCCACTATCGTCCAGGCTGTGCGAGAGGGCCGGGGCATCTTCGACAACATCCGTAAGTTCCTGCGCTACCTGCTCAGCTCCAACATGGGCGAGGTCTTCACGGTCTTCGGCGGCGTGGTCTTTGCCGGTCTTCTGGGCATATCGCAGCCCGGCATGGCAGGCGTGACCGTGCCGCTGCTGGCCACCCAGCTGCTCTGGATCAACCTCCTGACCGACGCGGCCCCCGCGCTGGCCATGGGCGTGGACCCGCAGACCGACGATCTGATGGACCGCCCGCCCCGCTCCGTCAACGACCGGGTGATCGACCGGGACATGTGGGTTGACATCATCTACATTGGCCTGGTCATGGCTGCGGTCACCCTGATCGGCATGGACATGCACCTGAGCGGCGGCCTCTTCACCGACAGGTCAGTCCAAGCGATCGGCCACGAGGCGCAGATCAGGGAGGCGCGGACCATGGGCTTCACCATCCTGGTCTTCGCCCAGCTCTTCAATGCGCTGGCCTCCCGCTCCTCCCGCAAGTCGGCCTTCCAAGGGCTCTTCGGCAACCCCTGGCTCTGGGGCGCCATCGGCATCTCCATCCTGCTGCAGCTCCTGGTGATCTACGTGCCCTTCCTGGGCGAGGCCTTCGGCACCGTCCCCCTCCAGCCCCAGGCCTGGCTGGAGTGCATCGCCCTGGCCTCCCTGGTCCTCGTCGCCTCGGAGCTGCGCAAACTGTTCAACTGGGCGGTCAGACGGCTGCGGGCATAACCTGGCTTCTTCCTGATGCGGTGATTGGTCTGGACATTACCGCATCGGGATTGCCTCCTATGGTCTCAGTTGAGGCTCGAACCTGTTTCTGCACCTGTCCCCGCTTATCCGCATACTGGCAAATATGGGGAACGATGAGCAACAGCATGCAATGGATGTTTTGTCATATTGGTGCTAAAAAGCAAGCTTTGTGTTTTATTAGAGCTTCAGATCGGACAAATTCTTTCTGATAATAGTACTAACACTAGTTTGACACGCTGCCGCTTGGCTTCCTGGCCAGAACAGCTATGACTACATTTTTTACCAGCCTATCGTAATATGCCTCAAATGCATTGGTGTATGGTCATCCTCGGTTTAATGATGTGATAATCCCAGGTATGTTTGTCTCCCCTATCTGCCGACCATAGGATTATCCGTAAATAATTACGAAATACTCTAGCTTGTTGTTAGCGAAACCATATATAGCGGTCCAATCCTCTATTCAAAACTATCAAGTTTTGCACAAAACCCAAAACCAGAACTACCTACGGACACGACAGAAATCGTGGGTTGCAACTTCCCAAAATAGAATGCGGGGAAGGTAGCATTTTTAGATTGAATTTTAGTTCTTCAGGAAAGTAAGGATATTCTGCTGAGGTTGACTTCGGTCGAAGATCAAAATGTTGCCATAACAGCAAGCTGAGTTTAATTCCAGTTGACTTTGTTTGAGTCTAATTGAAGAATTATCAAAGCTAGTCTAGATTGAGCTGGGAGAATGTGGGCAAATAGGTCATTCCGTAGATTACCTCTAAGATGAAAAATATTGTATCGCGAGAAGTTTAATAAGTCGACTCGTTGGGCGAGTAGGCTTTTATTGCCTTTTCCACTTATATCGGAGTCGTTCATCCGCTTGGTTAGGGTTTCAACGATGCCAAGTAAGACGAACCTACGTTGTTGGATATCGCCGGAATGCGTAGTAATTATTTAGAAAGGCCACGCCTATTTCTTAAGTATGGGTTTTTCAGTGCCTCGTATATAGGACTTAGTGACAGATAAGCTTAAAACGTGATTTATAAAACTTGTCGGCGAAGCCAATCATGGCTTTAAAATAACGCAAGTGCGGCGGAGAGCCCCAGTGCAATTGGAGAATTTCTATAATAAGTTGGCAGTTTGTATTTCGCTGGCTAGTTGGGCGCATCAGGCCATCCCTCCAGACACATCAATTATGGGTTCAAGCGAGACCAACTGGGGATATTCATTCAATATTATTTGAGGTAAATTTCTGATACCTTGAGCGAATAGAGTAATCGCCAGTGCATATTCCAACTCATCTTGTGTGCGGGTTCCGCCACCTTCTTCGCGGGCATTGTAGTGGATGTCAAACACTGGTTTGACCAGACTAGAGGCTCTAAACCGCTTCTCTGCATGTAGCACTGTCTCCCACTTTCCCTGATCTGACCGTTGCTCGGCCTCTGTGGAATATAGGCTAGATGTTCCTTTGGCACTAAAGAAAGGCGTGCTTTTCGGTGTTCTTCTTCCTTGGTCGATGCTGTCTGCATTACGTCTGAATATGACCTCAAGTGCAGAGCGCGTATATGAATCTGGTGATTGAGGGTCTACCTTGCTGATGAAAGAGAAAGTGGCAGCAATTTCCATGTTGCCATCATTAAGATGCCTGGGGACGGGTATAGTTGCACGCACTATTTTCCCTGGTTTGATTCTTCCATTATAAATAATAAGGGCACGGTTATCTGAGGTAGTAACGATTTCAGTGGCATCAGTCGGGACTTTGCCCCAGCCAACTTCACGCTGATCGTCGTCTCTACGGCGCTCTGCGGAATGAATTAGCAGAGTTTTCGCTACAAGTGGGGTAATTTCAGGACCGCAGATTTCACGTATGCGGATGGCCTGCCGTAACGCGATCGGAGCTGCAAAACTCGTTCCCATGACTGGTGTCTCTATTGGTGACGATTCAGCACCGAGTACCATGAACTCGTTGCCTTCTGCTCCTCCGAACGCTACAAGGTCGGGCTTGACGATACCTGGGCTGCGTCCTGGGCCTACAGCTGAGTAGGGGGCCCTCTTCCAATATCCGCTTTCAGAATCGCATGCCCCAACGCCTAACGCATTGACTGCATCGCTTGGCGGTTCGATGCGGTTGTTGCCACTCTCTCCGTCCATTGCTCCGTTGTTTCCAACCGCCACGCTGAGTAGCATTTCCCTGGAGGACAGGAGTGCATCTAGAACTGATGTCCAAGCGCTAACATCGTCATCTTCGATTGGTAAGTCTGGACCAAGGCTCAAATTGACGTATTGGAAAGGGTAAGATTCCAGCACGCTTTCTATATTGTAGAGTGTTTTGTATAATCCAATTGGGTCGTCATACATTGTTTCCGAATCAAGCACCCTTACTGCTGTTATCCGTGTGCGCAAAGGTTGTTGATCGGTTGCAAGATTGCCGAACACTAGTGCTGAGCACACCCCAAGCCCATGGGCGAGAGTTCTTGGATCATCATTTGCAGTAGGATTTGCTTTGATGTAGTTTACCCACGGCATTATGGGGTTGTCTGGTGGTAAGCCTCCGTCGAGGACTGCGACGTTCAGCTGTGCTGGTGTATCTGGAGGTTCTGGAAGCTTAATAGGTTTTATTACACTTCTTGTAGCGCCTACGATGGGCTCAAGTTCCAACCTGGGCATAGGACGTAAGGCACGGACACTGGTGTATTCAGCGAGTTGTTTAACGGCTTTGTCCGAACCATGAACTGGCAGATACAATAGATTGTTGGATTGGAAGTTCACATCTTCTTCTACGTTTACTCCGAGCTTCTCTGCGAAAGCTAAAAAGCCTTGGATATTATTTGGAGATAGGTTTTCGTCTAATTGGTGGAGTACTAGCTCATACCATTCGTTATGATGTGGCGCATCGTGGTACTTGTCCTCGAATCTATAGTTGTCTATTTGCTCAATTTTAACAATATCGCCAATTCCGGTATTCCTATTCGGCGGAATTACAGGTTCCTGCAGTAGTGAGTCTAGGTGTTCTAGCGAATGTCTATTTCCCGCCACTAGCAGTGTCTTGGATAGGCGCTGGCCAATCTCGGGATTATCGGACGTATTAATCCGTATAGGTTTGCTGCCGACCAAGGATAAGCCAGCTGCGCTAAGTAGCGCAGAAGGATGATAGGACTTCGCTAAGTATCTTGGATGCAGGATGAACTGTAAGACATGTACGTCATCTGGTGCGAGATCCGGATTCTGGGGTAGATTGTTAATTGCTTCGTGTAATTCTGGTTGCAGTCGTTGGCGTGATTCTTCATAGGAATAGATGTCTTCAGGGGTTTTACCTCCGTGAGGAAGAACTATCGGTTCAGATATACGCTCACCGTGTCCTATTAAATAGTGTATGCCCATAGAATGCCCCTTCAATCCTGTTTTTTAGTCCTGCGCCTGATTGTCTGGCGCGAAACTCCAGTCATCTCACATGCGAGCCGCTGAGTCACTGAGCCAGTTTTCACAAGTTCGGTAGCTAGATTAATTCTCTGAGAGTGAGTCAGAGTGTTCGTTTTGTCTCGAACATACTGGGTAATGGCATCAAATATTGTGCATTCTTCTAGTATGCATCTTTTCTTGATATAACTTATAGTAGATGCTACATCGCTAAAAGACATTCCCTGCATCACGATGCCCAGAGCTTTGATCCACGAGGCGGACGTATCTCCCAGAGTACCGCTGAATGAGCCTAGACCTTCCTCAAGTAATTGTGTGATTTTGGTCATGTCAGGCATAGGAAACTTTATATGCACTTCGAATCGCCGCCATACCGCCGGATCGATGAGTGTCTCATTGTTTGTCGCTGCAAGTATCAGGCTTGCTGGACTTCTGTCGTCTAGCTCCTGCAATAGTACAGTTACTACACGTTTAATCTCGCCGATATCTGAGTCATCCGACCGGGTCTTAGCGATGGCATCAATTTCGTCTAGGAAAAGAATTCCAGGGTTATTCCGAACTCTCAAGAATGCTGTCTTAATATTCCTGCCAGACTCGCCGAGGTGACTACTGATGGCCGTAGCTAAATCTAGACGATACATTGGTAAGTCCAAGCGACTCGCTATCCATCGTGCAGTCATCGTCTTCCCGACTCCGGGCGGACCGGTAAAAATCACCGTCGAAGTTGGAACTAAGCCGTTGTCAATGAGTATGTGAGCTTTTTCGCGTTCTTCTATTATTTCCCTAATTTGTTTGTCGACATTTTCTTGTAATAAGGGCTTCTCATTTTCCAAATTGGAATGAGGAATTACAGAAAGGATATGTGATTTTTCTGGAGCGTGTATACCTTGGCTGGTACCCCGAATAGCGGCTGCATCGGGTATAGGTGTGGAATGGAGCAGTGATTCCAGTTCTTTAGAGAAAGGCGCGTCACTAACTCTGTACTTGCGCACTAGCCTAGACACGTACATGCGAAAATCGTTTGGCTTGTCACTGAGCTCGAATTTGATCAGCTGGACAATCTCTTTTTTAATCTCAGAATTGTGTTCCACGATGTTACATCTTAGTACACTGGTATTTTAAGACATGCGGGGATTGATGGCTCATTATGTTGCAAATCAGCAATGTTCTGTTCCGTAGAAATTGCTATTTATTCATGAGCGCGGTTTCTTTTGCTTCCGATGAAGAATAGATGCCAAGTGAAGAAAGCCGTTAATGCTGCGTTGTGTTCCATGCTCAGGGACTGTTCTGTCAACCAGGCCTGAAAATATGCTGGAGATTGCCAGTGGTGCATTCAGTAGCTGTGCAGATACGAGAAACTAATAGATAACGTATTGCTTGATGCAGTTGAGATAAAGGGGAGTTTATTTTTCTTTAATTAGTTCATTTGAACGCTTGTATTAGCGTTTTAGCTTTAGTGTGAGAATAGGATTTTGTGATGATGAGATATTGGGCTTTGCCAGGATCAGGAACAATACCGTCAACTTGGGGAAATCACAAAAGGCATCAGGTATGAACGTATGTCGTTAACCAAAAATGTGAAGGCAAGGCGGTGTCGTATGTCATATCGACTCGATAGCGTTGCATGTCATGGCACTACAGCGTGATAGATGATGGGAATACAAGTATTTCAACGCGTTGAGTTTTGCATGCCCCAGGCTTGGCCAAGACCTATGGTACCTGCGATTACACGGTACTTTTCGAGTATTTAGGCAATCATCTGGGGAAAATGTACAATCTATACATTAGTAGCATTATATAAACTCTTGTGTGAAATCTTCGTCGGCTTTCGTATTGGCAAAACTGCCACATACCAATGTAGCAGATTGCTCTTGCATTGAGATGTTCTGACTACGGTACCGATTTTCTCCCACTCATGAGAAGGAGTGAGATGTGTCGAATTATTTGATGTTGTCTTACGGCTGCTTCAAGTAGTGGATGCAGATTTCCGCTGCACCCGGTTCTCTACATTTGTTTAAGTACGACTCATAGTTACTTTACTCTTAAAATTGCCTTACTTATTGTGGAATTGATCACGGACGGAATCTTGGAAGCCATGTGTTCCTAGCAATCCAAAGTGCCCCCCGTGGGACTCGAACCCACAACCCACGACTTAAAAGGACGCTGCTCTAACCATTGAGCCAGAGGGGCAACAGCTCAACACTACATGTTTGTTCTCGATTTTTCCAGTTCGCGGCAAGCCGGTTCTCGGGCGAAGCAAGACCGAGAACCCGTACAGATCAACGAAGAATATCAACTTGAAACGCTACCTTTCCGCCCACTTAAGAATGTTGTTGAGATGCGTGGGAGAGAGGGGGGGCAAACTCTGAACCTGCCGACGGGATCCGTGCCGGACAGTAAACCAATCTGCCGGTCAAAAGCTTCTGCCAGAGCGTAGTGCGGCTTCCTATCAGTTGCGCAGTGAGTGTGGCTCTGTTTTGCCATCTGCAGATGGCGAAGTGGCGGCCGACGTTGATTCCCCGTACTCGGATTGAAAGAATCATCCCTGCGAGGCGGTCCGATTGACCTCGCAACTGTGCTGAGGGAGGGAGCTCCGATGAAACATCCGGCTCAATACGCATCGCCGCATGTACAGAGCGGCAAAGGCTCATACTGGCATTCACCCGTTTGCGAGCACTGGATACTGCCATGAAGCGTACCGCCAATCCTCCCGACCTGAGCGAGCCCTTCGCTATCTATGCATCCGGCCTGTGCAAGCAGGTGTCGCCTAGGAAAGGGGAGACCATCACTCTCCTGGACAATGTGGAATTCACTGCATCTTGGAGAGTCATGACCGGGATTGTAGGGCCATCGGGTAGCGGTAAATCAACCCTGCTCTACTGCCTGGCTGGTCTCGAACCCGTCAGCTCGGGCCAGGTGGAAGTTCTGGGTCGGCGCATCTCTGCCATGGGGCCTGCGGCGTCAGCGCGATTCCGGCGTGCGCACCTGGGCTTCGTTTTCCAGTCCTATAATCTGGTGCCTTCGATGAGCGTGGAGGATAACCTCAAGCTGCCCTTCATTCTGCGCAAGACCCGCTGGCCGGAGGATCAGGCGGCCGTGCTGCTGGACAGACTCGGCATCAGGGGGCTACTCAAGGCCAATGTGACCCTCCTGTCAGGGGGCGAGCAGCAACGTGTGGCTCTGGCCCGCGCGCTGCTTTCGGATCCCGATATCATCTTCGCCGATGAGCCTACTGGCGCCCTTGACCAGGAGACTGGCAATGAGGTCGTCAATGAGCTCGTCGCCTTTGCCGATCGACCGGGCCACGCAGTGATTATGGTCACCCACAGTCCGGAAGTCGCCTCACGCTGCAACACTCTGGTGCATCTGTGCGACGGTCGCATAGCCACAGCCGACAAGGTTCCTGTGCCGAAAGCGGGCATCTGATGCGACTTCTTCTGCGAGATTTCAAGGATGCTCCCTTGGCTTGGTCTGGCGTCGTGCTCGTGCTGATCGCATCGCAAACCATGGTCGGCCTGCTTGCCATGATGCTTTCTTCAGCCAATGCCCTGGGCGATCTCCCCGGCATGGCCGAGCAAGGCCGCACTGCCTACCAAAATTTGATGATCCCTTTCGTGGCTCTTCTCATTGCCGCAGTATTGATCGTTCTACAAGTCGTTTCGTCGGTGATCAACCAGCGCAGACGTAACCTTGCCCTCCTGTCCCTGCAAGGCGCATCTCCCTGGCAACTGACCTCTCTGACCTGTATGCGCGTGCTCGTTTTGGCGCTCGCAGCCAGTGTGGTCTCGCTGGCGGTCTCTTTTCTGCTGGCCCGTCCCCTTTATGCCTGGGAGACCTCACAGTTCCTGATCGGCAGGCAGCCTTTCATCGCCAGCCACCAGCTGGCTTGCTGGACAGCAGGAACCTCATGCGGAGTATTGGTAGCCTTGATCGGCACGCTGCTGACCATCCGGACCATCAGCAGAATCAGTCCGGTGGAATCCCTGCGTGCTGCAATCATTCCTCCAAAAACAGCAGGTTTGGCTCGTCGTATCGCCACTGCCTTGTGTTTGTTGGCAGCATCGACAGTCATGCTGATGCCGATTATGCAAGCGCGGACCATTCCTGATGAGCAACTGGTTCGTTTGCACACCGCGGCACCCATCCTGCCTATCGCCATGGGCAGCACTTTCGGTTTCATGCTCCTGCTGGCCGCAATCTGTTTGGCGGGTCCCTCCCTGCTGGGCGCGGTCACCAGCTGTTGGACCAGGCTCATCGCTCTTCGCCAGCCCTCATGGCTGGTTGCTTGCCGGCAAGCCAGTGCCCGCATGCGCAGCCTCAGCTCCACAGTCATACCGCTGATTGTGGGGGTTTCATTGCTGATGATGACCGATTCCTTCTACCAGACCAGCGCCGATTCCAGTCGCTTGCTGCCTCCCAACCTGGATGTCAGCAGCTCTGATTTCTCCATGCTCATTACGCTCCTGGGTCCCGCGCTGGTCGTCACGCTGGCTGGAGTGTGCGCCGGATACCTGATCTCAGCCCACGGTCGAAGCCTGGATCTGTCCCTCATCTCGATTGCTGGCTCGGACCCGAACCAACTTGAAATCATGTCCGCTCTCGAGGGATTCATCATGGCAACTACCGCCGTATTGATATCCTTCACCTCCAGCATCCTGCCCGTCATGGCCTATGCTGCCGGGTTTCGCAAGATCTTTGGCGCAGCCAGCATTGGCATACCATGGGCTCACTGGGCGCTGGTCTACCTGCTTCTGACCTCGGCGGCATCACTGGCTTCGTGGGCCACGGTGCGCAAATCAGCAGGTCGTTCCCCTGCCGGTGTGATAGCACAGTACACTGGCGAATGAACCTGGGCATTCTCGGCATGGCAGCGTGAGGGGGCGCGATGAAGGGCATGGCAACCAACCTGTTCGAGCTGTTGAGCAATCAACGCTTGGCCAGATTCGTCATGCCTCTGCTGAGCCTGATTTATACGCTTCTCTATGTCAGCGCCCCCACGTTTCCTCCAGTCTGGGCTGGGAACATTCCTTTGCCCGTTTGGAAGACGGCCATTGGCCTGATCGGACTTCTGTCTTCCTGCCTGCTGTACTGGAGCAGACAGCTTCCCCTGCTCATCACGACCATGGAGACCCTGCTATACCTCGGCCTGTCATTTGCCACCTCGGACGATAGCTTCCTGATACCACTTGTAGGGGCTCTCTATTTCTGTGTCTGCTTATCGTCGGCACCCAGGATTGCGGCAGGTGTGGGTGAGGCAGTTGCGGCCGTCAGCCTGGTCACCGTCAGCATGCATGCCGAGCACATGCTCTTTTTGGAATGGTCGGCCCGGATGGCTGTCATCATGGCGGTCGCGGCCGTTGCCGTAGCTGTCAGGTCCTACCGGATTCGACGCGAGACGCAGCAGCGCGAAGAGCAGGAGCGGATCCGCTCTGAGATGCTTGCCAGGCAAAGGGATCAGGCTGTATCACGTGCCCAGGTAGCGGGGGAGTTGCACGACAGCGTGGGCCATGATCTCACCACGATCATTGCCCTGACCCAGGGATTCGCTGATTCGGCTGAGGTCGAAGAGCTGCAAGAGGTGCTTAAGGACATTAATCAGGTTGCCAGGGATGGGTTGGCCGACACCCGACAAGCTGTTCGTACCCTTGTCCAAGAGCATGAGGCACTACCTGAAGAGTCCGATGATGACGGGCACAGGTTTGGTTCCAGGCTGCACACGCTCGACGAGCTAGACACCGTAATCGCCCATGCCCGCGCAGCTGGTCTGGCTGTCGTGTCTACCGAAACGGGGCATCGGCGGCACGATCCCAGACAGGACAACCTCTGCTTCATCATCAGTAGGGAGGCAATCACCAACACGCTCCGGCACGCTTCAGACCCGAGCACCATCGTCATCTCCCGCGACTATGAGCAGGGCGGCACCCTCCGAATCAGCATCCGCGACGATGGGCATGGGGATGGGCATGGGCAAACCTTAGGTGATTGGGAACCGGCCATTCATGATCATCAAGGAGTGGGTCTCAAACAGATTGGCGAGCAATGCCGACTGATGGGAGGGAGTCTGAGTTGCGGACCGGGCAAGAATGGAGGATGGACAGTAGAAGCCGTTCTGCCTGGCACCAGCGAGAAAGAGGGCAACGCCCATGATTGACCTGATGCTGGTCGATGACCTTGCGCTCCTCCGCAAGGGGTTGGTCCGCATGATCGAGGCCGACCACGATTTGCAGGTCGTCAGACAAGCCTCCAATGGTCAGGAGGCGGTGACCATGCTTCGAGAGATGGAAACAGCCGCCCAGCCGTTGCCTCGGGTGATTCTTATGGATGTCCGCATGCCGGTGATGGACGGCATCAGCGCCACTGCGGTCATTGCCAAGGAGTTCCCCGAGATTCGTACGCTGATCCTGACCACCTATGACGAAGACGACTACGCCTTCACCGGTCTGCGCGCAGGTGCCTACGGCTTTCTGCTCAAGGACGTATCCACCAGAGACCTGCACCGAGCCATTCACGCAGTGGCCGATGGGGACGCAGTGCTCACCCCCCGTATTACAGCGGAGCTCATCAACCGCGACAGAGCCTATGCCCGGCATAAGGTCAGTGATCCGCAGGCCAGGCAGCAGCTGGATAAGCTGACCCCCAGGGAGTACGAGATAGCCGGGCTCATCGCTCAAGGTCTCTCCAACCAGGAAATAGCCCAGCGCCTCACTCTCGAAACTACCTCCGTCCGGCGCTACGTAAGCCGCATACTTGACAAGACTGGTCTGCGAGATCGTACGCAAATTGTCATCACATGGTTTCAGGCCGGAATGTCTGACTGACGGTCCATGACCAGCCATTCGGGGCATTGGGAGGAGAAAAGCAGAAAGAACGCCAGACGCCAGTTCTATGTTTTCGTTGACCAGATGAAGGCGAAGCCAGGTACTAAAACCCAGAACTTAAGTTTGGGAGAACTTTTGTTGAACTATTAGTGCACATTGTGATTCTTGCTGTATTGAGTTCCAACTATTGAGTTATGCACGCCATGTCCTGGCGACACTTGTTCGCTTTGGAACCCCAGTTCCGTTGAATGCTGCTCAGGTAAGCTGAAACACAAAGTGGTGGTCAAGCACTCGACAGAAGAGGTGGACCATGGGAATCCGTCTGGTGAGGTTGGACCGGCCGGGGGCGGTGGATGCCGAAATGATCTGGGAATATCTGCAGGCCTGCCGTTCTCAGCCTCAGGATGAAGCGGCTGGTCTCGGCCCCTTGGAGGACTGCCACAGCCTGGATGAAGTTCGTCGGTCGGGTCTGCCCGAGGTGGCTCGTCAGGCGCGTGGCGATGATCTGCCGCCGGGATTTGTGCCCGCCCTGCAGTTCGCCGCCCTGGATCCCAGCGGCAAACTGGTGGGGATGATTCAGCTGAGGTTGCAGCTTACGCAGGCCCTTCTGCGTACGGGCGGCAACATCGGCTATTCAGTTCGTCCGGATTGTCGCCGGCTGGGCTATGCCGGGCTGATGCTGGATGAATGTCTTCGACAAGCTGCCACTCTGGGCATGAGTAGGGTCCTGATTACTTGTTCCCCATCGAATCTGGCCAGTCGCCGGACCATCCTCTCGCGTGGCGGGCAACTGGAGAATGTGCTCCCCAGCCGATCTGGTCATCCAGTAGAGCGGTATTGGATTGATTTGCCTGCGGAACGAACAGGCCAAAGAACGCGTTAGCATGAACCAGTGTGAAAGAGACCGATAGATTCCTCGTGTCTTAGCGCGTCTGCGGCGTTCTTCTGAGAGAATGGCGTATATGGTCTGGCTGATTGTCCTGATATGGGTGCTGGTGGTGGCGGCATTCATCGTATTCGTCATGCGTCTGGCGCTTGGCGAGTCCCAGGACCGTGCTTTCTCCCAGTCTCTGAATGAGCGTGTGCACAGGGCCGCCCGCCGTCAGCAGGAGCGAGAGAATCAGTTGCCACGTGTAGCAGGGGGGCATCTGTCTTTCGCCCCTGGATCGGGCGAGGATGCATCAACCGCTGAAGATTCCGAACATCCCTATCCGGTCTATGTCAATTCCTCCTCCGTGGTGGAAGTTCGAGGCATGCTGGCCTCCGATTCCACGGACGAAATAAATCTGCCCCCGCCACCGAGCAGCGATTCCGCATCGTCGGTCAGCCCGAGACAACAGAAGAATGCCGCGCAGTTGGCTTCTACGGCCTCTGGGCCTCCAGCTCCCAGGAACTCCACCCTGCGATCACCCAGCCCTGAGCCTTCGCGTTCGCAGCGACGGGAGCCTCAGTCCACCACCTCCGACGTCATGCCAGCAGTCAAGAGCGGTTCGCAGGCGGGAACGAGCTATCCAAGCGGAAAGTGATCGTTGGTGGTGACCGTCTGTGTCCCTTTTCGCCTTTAGGCTGGTACCTATGACAACACAGCAGCTCCTTATTCTTATCGCGGTGCTGATCGTCCTGGTGCTGGCCGTGGTCGGCATTCTGGTGGCGGTCCGTAAACGCCGGTCCCAGGGGGATTCCACTCGCTCCGACAGGGTGCAAGAGTCTGATGCCTCCCCAGCGGATTCGCATGCATCGGGTGCTTCTCCCGATCTGGACGCTTCTACGGGTTCCGGCTCAGTCGATTCAAAGGAGTCCAGTCAGCCGTCCTCGGTTGAGCAAGCGGCATCGTCGGCGCAGGAGGAGCTGGCTCATCCGGAGGCCTCTGCATCCCGTATGACCAGACTCAAGGCCAGGCTGGCCAAGAGCCCCAACCCCTTTGGCAAGGCCCTCTTTGCCATTCTGACCAAGGATCATCTGAGCGAGTCCGACTGGGAGGATGTGGAAGACACCCTGCTCATGGCGGATGTGGGTGCCGAGGCCAGCGAACAGCTGGTGAAGCAATTGCGTGACGATGCTCGGATCACAGGGCAGAAGGACCCCGCAGCCGTGCGTCGTGGCCTTCGTCAGCGCCTGATCGATCTGGTCGACCCCGATATGGATCGGACTCTGGCGGCTGCCCGTCCTCAGGCCAACAGGCCGTCGGTCATCATCATGGTGGGCGTCAACGGCACAGGCAAGACCACCACGGCGGGCAAGCTGGCCAGGCTGTTCGTGGCCGATGGCAAGTCAGTGGTCATGGGTGCCGCCGATACCTTCCGTGCCGCCGCCGCTGACCAGCTTGAAACCTGGGGCGGCAAGGTGGGTGTGCCCGTGGTCCGCAGCGACCGTGACGGTGCAGATCCGGCCTCGGTGGCTTTTGAAGCCGCGGAACGGGCCAAAAATGATCAGGCAGATGTCCTCATTGTGGACACAGCCGGGCGCCTGCAGAACAAGGCCAATCTGATGGACCAACTGGGCAAGATCCGGCGGGTGATCGAGAAGAACCTGCCTGTGGACGAGGTTCTGCTGGTTCTGGATGCCACTACCGGGCAGAACGGGATGATCCAGGCCAAGGTCTTCGCCCAGGCCATCGGGATCACAGGCATTGTCCTGACTAAGCTGGACGGCTCGGCCAAGGGCGGCATTGTCATATCTGTCCAGCGGGAGCTGGGCGTGCCCGTCAAGCTGGTCGGGCTGGGCGAGGGGCCCGACGATCTGGCCGTTTTCGATCCCGAGTCCTTTGTCGACGGCATCCTGGGAGACGAGTAGTCCAGCCGGCCGGTTGGTCATACGGTGGTCATCCAATAGTCACCCGCAGGTAATGCGGCGGTGACCTGACCGTCATCCTCTTCCTGTTTGATGAATCGGGAAGTGGAAGAGAATCTGACGTAGGCTGTCCGGAGGAAAGTCCTCTTTATTGGGGACTGCCCGCCCGGATGGGGAAAAGAGAGGTGTAGGCATGGATTCTGGAAATGCTGCCTGGATGCTGGTAGCGGCATCCATGGTTTTCCTGATGACTCCGGCGGTGGCTTTCTTCTATGGGGGTATGGTCCGAGCCAAGGCCGTGCTCAACATGATGATGATGTCCACGCTGGCCATTGCCGTGACCGGGGTTATCTGGGCCTTCTGGGGATGGTCGATTTCCTTTGCAGGCAAGGACATCGGAGGCGTCTTCGGCGACCCCATCACCGGCTTCCTGCTCAAGGACACGGTCACGGCCAAGGACGGGGTCTTCACCTCGCTTGATTCCGCGAACGCCGCTTACCCGCATACGGTGGACATTGCCTTCCAGGCCGCCTTCGCCATGATCTGCGTGGCCCTGATCTCGGGAGCCTTGGCAGAGCGAGTCAGAATCAGCACTTGGATGATTTTCGTGGCCCTCTGGGTCACCTTGGATTACGCGCCCATGGCCCACATGGTCTGGAATCACGGACTGCTGGCTGCCGATGGACCCATCTCCAACGCCATCGGAGCCCAGGCGCACGACTTCGCAGGCGGTACGGTCATCCACATCAACGCGGCAGTAGCAGCCCTGGTCATTGTGCTCATCATCGGCAGGCGCATCGGCTTCCCCAAGGAGTCCATACGCCCCCACAATGTGCCGATGGTCATGCTGGGCGCCTTCCTGCTCTGGTTCGGATGGTTCGGCTTCAATGCCGGGTCTGCCTTCGCCGCCAATGGCACTGCCGGATATGCCTGGGTTTCCACGACCATAGCCGCCAGCGGCGCCACCCTGGGCTGGCTCTTTACTGAACGGGTCCGCACCGGGCATTACACCGCCATGGGTGCTGCATCCGGCATGGTCGCCGGCCTGGTGGCCATCACGCCGGCGGCCGACGTGGTCTCCCCGCTCTGGGCCATGGTCATCGGCCTCTTGGCTGGTTTCGTCTGCTGCCTGGCCTGCGGGCTCAAGTTCCGTTTCGCCTATGACGACTCCTTGGATGTGGTGGGCATCCACGGTGTGGGTGGTTTATTGGGCACTCTGCTGATAGGCTTCTTTGGTACCGGCACGGGCTTCCTGGCCGGCGGCAATTTCCGGCAGCTGCTGGTTCAGTTCCTGGTGGCGCTGATTGCGATCATCTACGCAGCTGCAGTAACCGGTGTGATCGCCTTTGCGCTGGAAAAGACCATTGGTTGGCGAGTCAGCAAGGATCAGGAGGTCATCGGCGTCGATCAGAGCGATCAGGGTGAAAGCGCCTACGACTTCGGGTCCATTCTGAACTGATCAGAAAGGAAGGCAGCATGAAACTCATTACCGCCATCATTCAGCCCGGGCGGCTGGATCAGATTAAACAGGCCCTGACCGAGGTCGGCGTGCATGGCATGACCGTCTCGACAGCCCAGGGCTATGGCCGGCAGGGCGGCCATAAGGAGGTCTACCGGGGCAGCACTGTCAAGGTGGATCTGGTTCCCAAAGTGCGCCTGGAGGTACTGACCGAGGATCGCCGTGTTGACGAGCTGGTCGACACCATCGTCCAGGCTGCTGCCACCAACACCGTGGGCGACGGCAAGGTCTGGGTACAGACCCTGGACTCGGTGGTCAGGGTCCGTACCGGGGAGACCGGCGTCGACGCCATCTGAGGCAGCTACCCGCTGACCAGTTTCGCAGGATCCCGTCGCTGTGACCGATTTATGGTCCGGCAGTCGGGGTCCTGCTTTTTCTATGGCTCTTCAGGCTTGGCTGGCCTGGTCGATTGTTCCCATCCAGACATCGGTGCGCGTTCTCAGGCCATTGCAGATGGCCCTGACGCCGATGAAGAGAACATTGAGCACGGCCCAGAGCATGGCTATCCGCCAGGTGGGTGTCCAGTTCACGGCCAGAGCAGTCATGCCTAGCAGGCCGATCACGTAGATCACAGCCGTCAGGGAGCAGGTGGCTGCCAGGTAGCGATAGTCCCCGGCTCCGATCAGGATCCCGTCCAGTGCCCACATCCATCCGGCGACGGGCATGAAGGCCCCCTGGACGATCATGCCCACGGTGATCAGCGATCTGATGGCCGGCGTTGGGCTGAACAGGGGGGCGGCGAAGAGGCCTAGGGCGATCATGACCAGTCCGACCAGCACTCCCATGGCCATGCCGGCCTTGGCTGACAGGTCGGTCATGACCCGTGCCCTCGACCGCTGTCCGGCGCCCAGCTCGGTGGCTACCAGGGATTGACCGGCGATGCCCACGGCGTCCAGCATGTTCAGTCCGAAGTTCCAGGCCGAGTTGACCCCCTGGTAGGCCGCCAGCACCTGCTCGCCAAGGTGGGCCGCAGCCACCACGGTCATAAAGAGGCAGACCCGCAGGGCCAGGGTCCGCAGGAAGAGCGGGAAGCCGTCGCCCATGCTGGCCGCCATGCCTGAGAGCCGGGGCCGCAGCTGGGCGCCTTCCCGACGGGCCCAGACCAGGGCGGGGATGGTCAGGAAGAGCCCCATGGCCCACTCGGCGATCAGGGTGGCCAGGCCCGAACCCAGAATGTCCATGTGCAGACCGAAGACCAGAAGGACCTCAAAAGCGGTGTTGAGGATAGCGCCCGACACGGCGGCCACCAGGGTGATCTTTACCTTTTGCAATCCACGGAAGATGCCGTTGGCCGCGTAGACCAGGAGCATGGCCGGAAGGCCGAAGACCAGGGCATTCAGATAGGTCTGCGCCGCCTGCAGGACCGGTCCGCGGGCTCCCATCAGGCTGCAGATGGGCCGGCTCAAAGCCAGGAGAACAGCGCAGACGACCAGGCCGATGACGAAGGCCAGCCACATGCCGTCCACACCGGCCTGCATGCCCTCCCGTCGGCGGCCGGCGCCCATGAGCCGGGCCACCTGGGAGGTGGTCCCGTAGGCCAGGAAGATGCACAGGCCCACAGTGGTCAGCACCACGGTGGATCCGATGGAGAGCCCGGCCAGGGCCGAGTCGCTGATGTGGCCCACGATGGCGGTGTCGATCATGACGAAGAGCGGGGAGGCGATCAGCTGGCCGAAGGTGGGTATGGCCAGTCCGGCAATGGTCCGGTAGGTCGCCCGCCGTTCTTCCGGCGTGATTGATCCGGTCTTGGTTTCGGGAATGTTCCTGTGGCTGCGCATGGACGCCATGCTAATGCTCTGGACTGAATGCACAACCCCTGAAAGCCAGTCCGTGGACGCCCTGCCGGCAGATGACGTATCACCAAACAGCCTTGAGTGCAAGCTGGATTGATGATGTGGAAGACTGTCCCCAAGTTTTGCACAGAGTTATACCCATGAGGTGGATAAGTTGCGCACATGTCCTCTAGGACACGCCTTGAATGTGGATAACTTATTTTTCTGTACACATGCAGGAGCGACTCTATGCTGCATCCAGAGAGCTCGGCGCCTCCTGGTGAATGCCTTGGGTGAAATCCGCTTCCCAGGGCTGTCAAGGACGGCCCTCTTCGTAGAATCGTGGCTATGGCTTCCGACGATTACACCGACTACACCCACCCCGAACAGCGTCCCACCGAACATGCCCAGACCGGCCGCGACATGCTCTTCGACCGGGTGCCCCCGCATGACGACGATGCGGAGATGGCCGTCCTGGGCGGCATGCTCATGAGCAAGGATGCCATCGGCGAGGTCAGCCAGATGATCGACATATCCGACTTCTATCAGCCCAAGCATCAGACCATCTACGAGGCCATCGTCACCCTCTTCTCGGCCTCCCAGCCGGTGGATGCGGTCCTGGTGGCCAACGAGCTGCTCAAGTCCGGGGACCTGGAGAAGGTGGGGGGCACCGACTATCTGCACTCCCTGGTGGCCTCGGTCCCTACAGCCGCCAACGCCACCTACTATGCGGAAATCGTCCACCAGCGGGCCATCCTGCGCAATGTGATCGCGGCCGGCACCAAGATCGCCCAGCTGGGCTACTCGGCCGAGGGCTCCCAGGCGGAGGACATCGTCAACCTGGCCCAGGCCGAGGTCTACGAGATGAGCGTGGGCAGGGTCCGCCAGGATTATGAGGCCATCGGGCCGGTCGTCCACGACACCCTGGACCAGCTGGACAAGCTGCAGAACGGCGACATGGAGCGGGGCGTGCCCACCGGTTTCAAGAGCATCGACGACGTGACCCAGGGCCTGCAGCCCGGGCAGATGATCGTGGTGGCCGGCCGCCCCGCCATGGGCAAGTCCACCCTGGGCATCGACTTCGCCCGTGCCGCGGCCCTCCACAACAACATGACCACAGTGGTCTTCTCCCTGGAGATGAGCAAGAACGAGCTGGCCCAGCGCATCATCTCGGCCGAGACCGACATCCCCCTGGTCGCCCTGCGCCGGGCGGACGACATCACCCCTGAGCGTTGGAACACCCTGAACACCTTCTGGAGCAGACTCCAGGACGCCCCGCTTTTCCTGGACGATTCGCCCAACATGAGCCTGATGGAGATCCGCGCCAAGTGCCGTCGCCTCAAGCAGACCAACGACCTGAAGCTGGTGGTCATCGACTACCTGCAGCTGATGACCTCGGGCAAGCGGGTCGAATCCCGCCAGCAGGAGGTCTCCGACTTCTCGCGCGCCCTGAAGCTGCTGGCCAAGGAGCTGGAGGTCCCGGTGGTGGCGCTGAGCCAGCTCAACCGTGGTCCCGAGATGCGCAACGACAAGAAGCCCATGCTCTCCGACCTGCGTGAATCGGGATCCATCGAGCAGGATGCCGACGTGGTCTTCCTGGTCCACCGGCCGGACTTCTACAACAAGGAGGACCGCCCGGGGGAGGCCGACATCATTCTGGCCAAGCACCGCAACGGCCCCACCGACACCTTCAAGCTGGCCTTCCTGGGCGAGAAGTCCAAGTTCAAGGACATGCCCCAGGACTACCAGCAGGGAGGGGTCTGATCATGCGGTCCAAGACTTCCAAGGCGCAGCCTGCCGATCAGCCCGGTCGTCCCCGTCGGCCTTGGCGCTCGCTCCTGGCCCTTCTGGTCGGCAAGGCGGTGCGCCACGTTTCGCGCCTGTCCCATCACGGCGGTTCGGCCCTGCCTGGCAAGGTGGTGGAGCGGATCGACCCGGGCTTCCTGGCCAGGACCCTGTCGGGGCTGCCTCGCGGGGTGGTTCTGGTCTCGGGGACCAACGGCAA
The DNA here is from genome assembly GCF_030758775.1 of Bifidobacterium asteroides. Classification (NCBI taxonomy): domain Bacteria; kingdom Bacillati; phylum Actinomycetota; class Actinomycetes; order Bifidobacteriales; family Bifidobacteriaceae; genus Bifidobacterium; species Bifidobacterium asteroides. The sequence continues at coordinate 1,922,825 of NZ_CP132384.1, read as the reverse complement.
GACCACCACCACCCGAATGGTCGCCTCCATGCTGGAATCCCTGGGCCTCAAGGTCTTCACCAATCCGACCGGGTCCAACTTCACCCGTGGCGTGGTCTCGGCCTTGGTTTCCACTCTGGGGCTCTCCGGCCGTCTGCACGCTGACATTGCCGTCCTGGAGCTGGACGAGGCCTATGCGGTCCACTTTGTGCGGCAGGTCAAGCCCCGCTACGCCCTCCTGCTCAATGTCATGCGTGACCAGCTGGACCGGTTCGGGGAAATCGATACTACTGCCCGGCTGCTGGGTCAGGTGGCCCAGGCCACCACGGGCACGGTGGTCCTCAACCGGGAGGATCCACGCATCGCCAGCCTGGCTGCTCAGACGCCGGCCCAGACCGGTGTGGCCTACTTCGGCCTGTCGGACGATCTGCTGAGCTATTTCCCCACCGATGACGACATGCATGCCTCGGATCGGGGTGCCGATGGTGCCGGTGCGGCCAGCGCTTCCCGCCCGGTCCGCCCCGGTCACCGGCTGCCAGCCGAGGTCACCCTGGAAAGGGTCATGGACCACAGGGCCGCCTTCCGCCTGGACGGTCGGCTCCTGGAGACCGCTCTGCGTCTGGAGGGCGTCTACAACCTCTACAATGCGGCCGCTGCCCTGGCGCTGGTGAGGGTCGTTCTGGAGGACAGGGAGCCTGATGATGCGGCGCTCATGGACGCCCTGTCCAAGGTGACGCCCGCCTTCGGCCGCGGGGAGGTCATCACCTACCGGGGCGCGCCGGTTGAGCTGGTCCTGGTCAAGAACCCCATGGGCTTCCGCCTGGCCCTGTCCTCCTTCAACCCTGCCGGCCAGGACACCATGATCGCCATCCGCGACGAGTATGCGGACGGGCGTGACATGAGCTGGCTCTGGGATGTGGACTTCACCTCGCTCAGGGATACCGGCGTGGCCATGGTCTCCGGCACCCGGGCTTATGACATGGCCCTGCGCCTGGCCTATGACCAGGTGCCCACGGAGGCGATCGAGACCGACCTGGATCGGGCGCTGACAGCATTCCTTGAGGTGCATCCCGGCCGACCCAAGCGAATCTACTGCACTTACACATCCATGCTCCGGCTCCGATCTGCCCTCGGCAGGATCACGAGCGTTGACGATGCCGGGGTGGGCGCATGAGCGAGCGGACCAAAAGGAGCGCAGGAATGCTGCAGACACAGGATAAGGCCAAGGCTGTGGGAGACCATCCGCCATTGCAGATCCTCTCCCTCTACCACCGTGACATGAACATCTACGGGGATTCTGGGAACATACTCAGCGTGACCCGCAGGGCTGAGCTGTACGGGTTCCGCCCCATGGTCCGCTATTACGATCCCGGTGATGCCTGGCCCGAGCGGATCGATATGATTCTGGGCGGCGGCGGCCAGGACCATGGCCAGGAACGGATCATCGACGACCTGAGGAATCGGGGCGGGGATCTGCGTGATCTGGCTGACCAGGATGTGCCCATGCTGATGATCTGCGGGCTCTATCAGCTCTTTGGCCATTATTTCGAGACCTCCGACCATGAGCGCCTGGAGGGGGTCGGTATCCTTGACGTGCACACCATCGCCCAGCCCGAGCGGATGATCGGCAATCTGGTGGAGCAGGCAGAGGACTTCGGCAGAGTGGTTGGCTACGAGAACCACTCGGGCCTGACCTATCTGGGGGAGGGGGCCCATCCCCTGGGCATGGTGACCGAGGATGGCCGCGGCAACAACGGCAAGGACCACACGGAGGGGGCCCGATGGAAGAAGGTCATCGGCACCTACATGCACGGGTCGCTGCTGCCGAAGAACCCGGCCATCACGGACTTCCTTATCAAGGGTGCGGCCGAAAGGCGGTACGGCCAGGGCACGTTCGCCCAGATGCAGGAAGCCATGGACCAGAAGAGCCGGAGCGAGCTGGAGCGTCTGGACTCCCTGGCCGATCAGGCCAGCCGAATTGCCGCATCAAGGCCCAGATGAAGAGGAGCCTGCGGTTCCTCTTGCCATGGTGTTGAACCGGATCGGTCAATGATAACCAGCTAGACTGTAAAGAGAGACGGCCGCTCGTCTCTTGGCGGTCAAAAGGGCCCGGTACTTCAAGGGCGTATGAATGCTGGGAGGCATATCATGTCGGATTTGCATATCGGTGACGGATTGCACAAGGTGCTTCTGGCTGGCATTGGAGCGCTGGCCACAGGCGTGGAGAAGGGCCAGGAGGTCATCGACAGCCTGGTGAAGAAGGGCGAGCTGACAGTCGAGCAGGGGAAGATTCTCAACACTGAGCTCAAACGGAACAGGAAGACCCCTCCCGCTCCTGCACCTGCTCCCGCTCCTGCTGACAGCGCTCCTGCACCGGCCGCTGGCGCGCCCAGGCCTGCGACCCATGTTGCTCCTGACCCCCGTCGTCCCGACCATGATCCCTTGGCGCCAATGCCGAATCGTCGGTCCGGGTCCATCCCCATCACCTCCAATGATCCCATTGCAGGTCAGCAGGGCTGAAAGGCAGTCAATTACTGTCAGCGTCGGTCGTCTGCGCCGGAATGTCTGCCGCTGGTCGGCCATGCGGATAAAGGACGCAGGTGAGTGGTGAGTATGGATGCCATGAACGGACATGATGCCCCGGTGCAGACCATTGGCCTCTTTGGGGTCGGCACGGGAGAGCGGCAGGGGACGGCAGGAAGGATCCGGCACAGGCGTGGCAGGGCCCGTCGACTGGCTGAGATGATCCGCATCGCCAACCGGTTCGACATCATCCACGGGCTGACTCCGGTCACCATGCGTCGACTGTTCGAGGCGCTTGGGCCCACTTTCGTCAAGGTGGGCCAGATTCTCTCCATGCGTTCGGAGATCCTGCCGGAGGCCTTTTGCCGTGAGCTCTCCAAGCTGCGCGCCGACGCGGATCCCATCCCGTATTCCGTGGTGACCAGCACCCTGGCCGCCGAGTATGGCCGTCCGCTCGGCCAGATCTTCTCCTCCATAGACCCTGTTCCCTTGGGGTCGGCTTCCCTGGCGCAGGTGCACCGGGCCCGCCTGGTCAGCGGTGAGGACGTGGCCGTCAAGGTCCAGCGCCCAGGGATTCAAGAGACCATGGCCCAGGACATCGACATCCTGCGCAGCATGGTCAAGTGGGCCTCCCGGTTCGTCCGCAGCACCCAGGTGATCGACATCCGCGGGGTGGTCGAGGAGCTCTGGGAGACCTTCCAGTCCGAGGTCGACTTCCAGCAGGAGGCCGCCAATCTGGCGGAGTTCAAGGATTTTTGCGACTCATACGCCTACATCGACTGCCCGAAGCCCTATCCTGAGCTTTGCACCAGGCATGTGGTGGTGATGGAGTACATCGACGGGATATCGCTCTCACGGCCCGCCCAGCTGGTGGCCCAGGGCTATGACCTGAAGGAGATCGGCACCAAGCTGGTCGACAACTATGCCACCCAGATCATGGACCGGGGCTTCTTCCACGCCGATCCGCACCCCGGCAACATCATCATCCGCGATGGTTCCATAGTGCTGATCGACCTGGGAATGGTCGGCCGCCTGGACGAGGTGACCAAATCGGCTTTGAAGGACATGATTTTTGCAGTAGGCCGCGAGGATTCACCAGCCCTGGCCCAGGGGCTGCTCCGTTTCGCCGGTACGGGAGAGGCCAGAGCCGAGGACTACCCTTATCTCCTTGCCGACCTGGATGCGGTCGTCCAGCGGTTCGGCAAGCTGGATCTGGCCGATCTGGACATCGCCGAATACGTCAATGCCGTGATGAAGCTGGCCGCCCGGCATGGCATCAAGGTGCCGGGGTCGGTCACCATGGTGGCGCGGTGCCTGGTCACCCTTGAAGGACTCTTGGACGAGTTCCTGCCTGAGGCCAACATCGTGCAGATCATCACTGATCATGTCGCCTATAGCCAGAGCACGGGGTCCATCCTCAAGGAGGAGGCCCGGAAGCTGGGCATCCAGGGCGACCTGGCCCTGCACGGCCTTTTGGGCGCCCTGGCTGAGTCCCAGACCGCGACCAAGATGCTGACCCGGGGCCAGCTGCGCGCCAATGTGCAGCTGGTAGGCTCCGAGGAACCTCTGCAGCAGCTGTCCGACATGGTCAACAGACTGACCATGGCCCTCATTGTCGTCGGACTCTATGTGGGCTCTTCAATCGTCTACTTCGCCCGCGTCAAGCCAGTGGTCTTCGGCATCCCGGTGGTCAGCATGCTGGGGTACGTGGTGGCCTTCATTCTTTCGATCTGGATAGTCCTGGACATCCTGATCAAGCACCGGGCCCTCAAGCGTCGGCGACGCAACGGCGAAGCCTAGGCCGAGAGCCCGTCCATCCTGCACAGATACTGTCAGATGCTGAATCAGTTGGCGAAATCCTCCACGGTCTCAGGATCCTCATGGTTCATGAAGGCGGATTTGCCGGTGTCCATGGCCCGCAACCGGTCCATCTCTTGGTCGCTGAGCTGGAAGTCCCAGATGGCGAGGTTCTCACGCATGCGCTCGCGGTGGGTGGTCTTGGGGATGACGATGACCCCGTCCTGAACCAGGAAGCGCAGGGCTACCTGGGCAGCGGTCCGGCCGTGAGCCTGCCCGATCTCGGTCAATGTCGGGTTGGTGAACATCCCCTGGCGTCCCTCGGCGAAAGGTCCCCAGGATTCGATCCGGGTGCCGTACTTGTCCATGTAGGTGCGTTCCTGGGGGCGCTGGTGGAAGACATGGGTCTCCAGCTGGTTGACGGCAGGGACGATTCTGTTGAACTTGACCAGGTCCACATAGCGGTCGGCGTAGAAGTTCGAGACGCCGATGGCCCGCAGGACACCCTGGTCGTAGAGGTCCTCAAGGGCGTGCCAGGCTGCGTAGTAGTCGTTGAAGGGCTGGTGAAGGAGGACCAGGTCCAGGTGGTCAGTGCCCAGCTTCTTCATGGACTCCTCGACTGAGGCCTTGGTCTTGTCGTATCCGTAGTTGGTGATCCAGACCTTGGTGGTCAGGAAGACCTGGTCGCGGTCGAGGCCGCTCTGGGCCAGGGCATCTCCGACGGCCTGCTCGTTTCCATAGGCCTGGGCCGTGTCGATGGCCCGGTACCCGGTCTCCAGGGCGTCCAGAACCGAGCGGCGGCACTCGTCCAGGTCGGCGATCTGGTAGACCCCGAAGCCTTCCATAGGCATGAGGACGCCGTTGTTGAGCTTAACGGACGGGACGGAGGCGGATAAATCATTCTGCATGGTATTGCGCTTCTTTCTTGGCAGATTGCTCGACGGAGTTGGCTAAAGGCGGGAGCGTGCCTCTCTGATCTGCTTGTTCAAGGATAGGGCCTTCAAGCAGCTTGAAGTCAAGCTCAGCAAAGCGCGTCCAGCCTCCTGCGATGCTAGTAGCGTGGGTAGTGAAGTAGCTGATGGCTGGAGGCGATGATGGGGTCCAAAGCACGATTGGCCGGCAAGGTCGCACTGGGTCTGGGATTGGGGGTTTTAGGGGCCTGGAGTTGGGCTCTGGCCCCCGGCCTTTCGGTGGTTGCGGGCCGAAGAAAGCCTGTAGGCCTGTCCTTGCACCCCTATGCGCACAGGGGCCTGCACGACGCTGGCTCGGGGATGGAGACGACCAATCCCAACCCTGGTCAGACCGCCTACTTGCAGCGTATTCATGACTGTCTGAAGGTTGCATCCGGCAGACCCTCGGGCAAGCACGCTTCGGTTCCGGCCAAATCCCACCGGGTGGTGGCGCCCGAAAATTCGCTGGCTGCCTTCGAGGCGGCCTGCAGGGCCGGTTACGGGATCGAGCTGGATGTCCATCTCAGCCGGGACGGCCAGGTGGTGGTCATCCACGATGGAGACCTGCAGCGGGTGGCGGGCGTCAATCGAGCGGTGGCTGATTTGACTTACGATCAGCTGCAGAGGATCCCCCTGTGCCCAAGCCCTGCCCAGGCTTTTGAGTTCGGGGAAGGAATTCCTGGCTCTGCCGACCACGATGGCGGTCCCGAAACGGAGGGCGGGGACGGGGGCCTCAACGATCCCGAGGCGCAGCATGTGCCTCTGCTGTCCGAGGTGCTCGCTCTGGTGGATGGCCGGGTACCCTTGGTCGTCGAGATCAAGATGGACAGGGGCTTGGATCGGGAGCTCATGCGTCGGACCGATGCCCTCCTGTCCAGGTACCAGGGCCCCTATGTAATTGAGTCCTTCAACGTCCTGGCCCTTGCCTGGTATCGGGTTCACCACCCAGGCGTCACCAGGGGGCAACTGGTCGCCCCCTACCATGGCCGGGTGGATTCGCGCTCCTCAGCCCTGCGCTGGATGGCCGGGTCCCTCCTCTTCAACTGGCTGGGGCGGCCGGACTTCGTGGCCTGCGAGTGGCACAGCGGGCACTCACTGCCCATGCGTCTCTATCGGTTCCTAGGTGGAACGCCCATCGCCTGGACCGTCCGCTCCGAGCATGCGCAGGAGGAGGCCAGTCCGGACTTTGATGGGATTATCTTCGAGTCGTATCTGCCCGAGAGCTGAACCAGCTATGCAGCCCGGAGGCTGCAGCGGCCAGGCCTATCGCCCAGAGTGCCATGGTCAGGAAGTAGCCGTAGGGGAGAGGCACGACGCTCATGTCCACTTGGCCGGACAACTGATGGAAGATGACGGCCAGCACCCCCGCCATGGCCAGGGCTGAAAGCAGGGTGGCCGAAAGGGCATCGATTACTGACTCCCAAATCGAGGAGCAGACCAATGTTCCACGTGAAACACCGGCAGCCTGCATCCTTCGGTTCTCCTGGCGGCGCTCATTGACTGCGATGGCGCATGCCTGGATCAGGAAGATGGCCGTCAGGACGATGGCCCCGCTCGCTATCTGGGGCATGGCCCGCTGCACCTCCTGTGACCTTTGGATGTCGGAACGAATGTACTCTTTCTTGGTGCAGGCTTTGATGCCCTTCCTGTCCCATGAAGCGTTGAGTTGACTGATCAGATCGTCTGTCCGCACTCCTGGGGTGGTCCTGGCTAGGGTGGTCAACCCTCTGTTGTCGGGAGCCAGTTGTGACAGGCTGTCATCCATGATCAGGTATTCGCCTGTCTGCCCTGTCGGTGTCATGTCAACAATGGCGGTGATGGTCAGCGTGTGACGCTTTTCGTTTTTGTCGATTAAGGTCAGCGTGCGTCCGAGGGGATTCTTTTCCTGACTGTGGCCTTTCGATGTGACGGCGACCTTACCTGGTCCCAGGTCTGCAGCCGAGCCTGTGATGAAAGCAGGACTGATCGTGTCAAGCGCCTTGCCGCTTTTGTTGATGTGCATGGCGCTTATGAAAGGTGCATCGCTTTTGCTGTCTGTGTTACCTGCTCTTCTCCAAGATTCTTTGCTGTAGGTGACGGCGGATCCCACATCTGCGGACGAGCGAAGTTGCCGGTCCAAATCCCTGGTGTCTTTGGTATCTGTTGTGACCATGACTTCGGCAGCGACCGGCTTATACCGGCTTATGGCTTCTTGCGCCCAGCTGGACCGTCCTAGGGCTATTATTCCGGTCACGATGACCAGCATCAGTATGATCGGCACTGCGATGGCGGTAGAGCTCCGGTTTTCCTTCCGCGCCCTTTGCCGCGCCAGGAGACCTGCACCTCGGAAAGCCAGTTGGAAGGGGATGCCGATCAGGTTGGCGCAGGCCGGAACCAGGACAGGGGTCAGGGCGCCGATGATGACGAGCAGGCAGCCGGTCGAGGCCAGGATCTGGATTTCAATGTCCATGCCGTTGAAGCGGTGATAGACCATGGCCAGTCCTCCAGCCAGGCCGGCCAGGGCGATTATCAGGCGAAGAGGACCAATTGATTTGGTTCCCGACCGATTTTCTGAGTCCTGCAAAGCCTCGATGGGAGAGATGGCGGTAATCCTTCTGGCGGCGAACCAGGTTCCTAGGAGGCCTGCCAGGAGTATCCCAGCGAAGGCGAAGACGATTCCCATAGGGTGGGGATGTGCGGTCATTTCCAAGGCTTCAAGACCTGAGTTGATCAGAGACTTGGCGAATGCGGGCACCAGCAGGCATCCCGCCGAACTGCCTATGAGGGCGGCCAAACCTACCGGAATCATGAATTCCAACAGGGAGATGAGCCTCACCGTGCGGGGAGAGGCGCCCGAAAGCCGCATCATGGCATATTCACGACGACGGCGCTCGATCAGGAACCCTACGGAAGTGATGACGAGGAAGATGGAGACGAACCCGCATATGCAGGCGTACATTATGGATATCTGTGAAGCGCCGTCTTGCAAGGACAGGGTCATAGCGCGGTCGTAGGAATTCAATGCGCGTGTATCCGGCATCCCGTCGCCCTTCCGAGCGGCAATGGCTACCTGGGCCCAGGCGCTGGTAAGGACTGAAGCGGCCATGACTGCCAGGACCATGACCGTGTAGGAGGACCGATGCTCATGCAGAAAGGATCGCACCAGGGAGGCCAGGCCAGGAGTGCGTGCCTTGGTTCGACCTGCGGTGTGCGAGCCACCCCCACCCATCGGTCCTGAGGCTCCGGTTCCTGCCAGTGATCCACCTAGGGAAAGGGACTTGCCCTCCATGGTGTGCTCCTTTCTCGCCCTTGAATGCTGCTGCTGTTCTTATTGCAACACCGGGAGATAGCCCGCTCAGGGTGTTTTCAGGGTCAGACCAGGGGAGAACCAGGGTGGCGATGAGCGATTGTGTGCTTGGCATAGGGTACGAGATGGCAGGAAGAGCACGGACAAAATGACCACATTGCCGAGTGTCATCAGCAAAGTCTGCCACAGAAAGTGATTGAAAAAAGGATCCGAACTATGCAAAGTTCGGATCCTCGGAAGATTTGGGGTCTGTGCCCCTGTCAATTTATTGGCTCAGTCGATGACGCCGTAAAGGCGGTCGCCGGCATCGCCCAGGCCTGGCACGATGTAGGCGTGCTCGTTCAGTTTCTGATCGACTGCGCAGACCACCACCTTGAGGTTGATGGAGGGGTCCATCTCCTCCTTGAGGCGGTTCAGGCCCTCGGGAGCGGCCAGGATGTTGATGGAGGTCACGTCCTTGGCGCCGCGCTCGGCCAGGTAGTTGGTGGCGGCGATCAGGGTTCCACCGGTGGCCAGCATGGGATCCAGCAGGAAGCACTGACGTCCAGAGAGGTCCTCCGGCAGGCGGTTGGCGTAGGTGATGATGTCCAGGGTGTTCTCGTCGCGCTTGAGACCAAGGAATCCGACCTCGGCCGTGGGCAGCAGCCGGGTCATGCCGTCAAGCATGCCCAGTCCGGCGCGCAGGATGGGGACCACCATAGGACGCGGGGAGCAGAGCTTCTTGCCCACCATGGGAGCGACCGGGGTCTCGATGGGGTGATCCTCGATGTCCAGATTGCGGGTGGCCTCGTAAGCCTCAAGCATGACCAGTTCGCTGATCAGCTCGCGGAAGGTGTTGGAAGGGGTGTTTTTGTCCCGCAGTACGGTCAGCTTGTGCTCGATCAGCGGGTGTTCCAGTACGTGAAGTTCCATACCTCTCAGCGTAGCTCAGCGGGTCGGCTTCTGGTAGCGACCGGCAAGCCATGCTGTCTTTGATTTGGGAATGGAAATGAAAACGCCGAACCATGCAAGCGCCTGTCGGCGCAAACGCCGCTCGCAGCGGCAACAAACGGAGCCCGGGGCTTAGCCATGGTCCGGCGCAGTCCCCATTGTAGGGCATGCCGGGCCTGATCTGCGCTCACGGCGCGCTTACGCTTCCGGCTTGAAAGGGTGGCGGGTTCTACTCCAGCCGTCCCCGCCGCCAGAGTGATGCGCCCCGCATGAAGTCACGGGCCGTCTGATTAAGGGAGTTGACGGTGCGCTGGGCCGCGTCCACCTCCTTGGCCTCCTGACCGTCCAGCTGCCGGCTCTGGGCATCCCGGATGGTGGTCTTGATGCCGCGGGCGATCACGTCGCAAAAGGCTCCGGCCCGTTCCAGGGCTATGGCGAAGTCGCCGGTGAAGGCTCCCGAGAGGATGGAGTCGGCGGTTCGGATGATGTCGTCGGCCTCCGGCGCCTGGTCCACGCCGGCGATGGCTGATGCGGCGGTGTCGGTGGGTTCGCCCAGCCGCCACAGCCGGCTGATTCCATCAGCGTCCTTACGCATCCAGCTGCGAAGCATGTAGAGCCGCCAAAGAATGCCGGGCAGGGAGTCGGGGTCGCTATCGCTCCAGAGCTCGGCCACGACATCCACGCCCTCGCGGTCCACCAGGGTCAGAACCCGTTTTACGATGACGGGGTCGGCGCTGTGGTGGACCCGGTCCAGCAGGGAGGCGGCCGAAACGTGGCTCATCTCGCTGATCTGCTGCGGATCCATGCCTCCGGAGAGCTGGTCGGCGATGGCCGGGTCCAGCTGGCCTGGGCGTGAGGGCCTGGATGCTCCGGTGCCGGATGCCACGAATCCCGTGCGGGAGGAGCGGATTGAGGATGAGCCGATTCTGGAGTTGCTGTCAGTAGACAATGGGAGTCACCTTCTGTATGTCGATGATGGTCGGATGATTGGGGTCGCCGGTCAGACTGAGGGCGACGGCGTTGCCGGTGGGCATGAAGGGGGAGTCGTCAGGCAGCCGTTTGGACAGTGATCCGCTGGAGCACAGCCCGCGAAGCTTTTCGAAGATGCCCCCCAGGACCGGGCGATGCATGCAGATCATAGTGGTTCTGTTGCCTGTCAGCAGGTCGGCCATCTGCCTGTCCAACCAGCTGTGGGCCTGTTCCGGGCGGCGGTGGTAGGAGGACTCCGTCAGGCAGGCCACCATCTCCATGGGCAGGCCTACCTCGTCGGCGTAGGGTCGCAACGTCTGCACACAGCGGATCCAAGGTGAGGACAGGAGCCGGTCGGGCGCGAAGCAGGCCAGCTCCCGAGCCAGGGCGTAAGAGGTGCCGGCACCCCTGGGGGTCAGAGGACGATTCGCATCCTTGCCTGTCCACTCCTTCCGTGCCACTGCCTTGCCGTGGCGGACGATGATCAACTGACGAGCCCGGATGCCACCCTGCTCCACCCGATCCACGAAGGCGTCCAATATGGTTCTGTCGCTTGGGTGGGTCAATAGTTTGCGGGCTTCAGAGGCTCCGACCCATCGTATCTGGTCGACTTCCCTGGAATCAGGCCGGTGGATGGGTCCTAGCAGCGCGCTCTGACCGGCGGCGTGTTCCGAGTCGGTCGGCGTGGCCATCCAGTAGCAGATATGTTTGAGCCTGCCGCCCTTGCCGCCCCGGCGTCGGCCCTCGTTGTTCAGGGGATATTCGGCATCTCCCAGGTATGGCCCCAGACGGACAAGACAGCCTGTCTCCTCGCCCACCTCGCGCACGGCCGCCCGCATGTGGGTCTCACGATTCTCCAGCTTGCCCTTGGGCCAGCTCCAGTCGTCGTATTTGGGGCGATGAACCAGGCAGAGCTCCAGCTCATCAAGGTCGGAGCGTGGGCTGGCTCCTGGGGCTGCCCGGCCGTCGTCGCTGAATTTCATCCAGCCCTGGAAGCTTGTGCGCCACCGGTAGAGAATGGCTCCGGCTGCTTCGACCGTCCTGCTCATGGCCGGATGCCATCCTGATCGTCCACCTCGGCGGCGGACCTGCCGGCCTGGAGGCGCATCATCATCGCCTGGCCCTGGGGGTTCGGGCGTGACGGTCGATCAGGTACTCCTGCGAGTCGACCAAAGGCTTGCCCTGGTCATCGCGGCTGTGGCGCACGTAGGTGCCGTCGGGCTGCATGTGCCAGGAGCTGGTAGTGTCGGCCATCTGTAGATCCACATAGTCGATCAATCCCTGCACCTGCTCGGGCGCAGTGATGCGGACCAGCGCCTCCACACGGCGGTCCAGGTTGCGGTGCATCAGATCGGCAGAACCTATCCAGACTTCTGGACCGGCCAGGGGACCCTCGCCGATCTGGGGGCCCTGGGAGTTGGCGAAGGCGAAGATGCGGCTGTGCTCCAGGAACCGTCCCAGGATGGAGTGGACTCGGATGTTCTCACTCAGCCCGGGCACGCCTGGCTTCAGGGCGCAGATGCCGCGCTCCACGATGTCGATGCGGACCCCCGCCTGGCTGGCCCGGTAGAGGGCGTCGATGATCTTTTCGTCCACCAAGGAGTTGACCTTGATTCGTATCCATGCAGGCTTGCCGTTCAGGGCAGTCTCTTCCTCGCGGGCGATCCGCTGCAGCAGCCCGGAGCGAACTGTGCGCGGGGCTACCAATAGGCGGTGGAAGGATGACTTGGGCGCATAGCCTGACAGCTGGTTGAAAAGCCGTGTCAGGTCCTGTCCCACCACCGGGTCACAGGTGAGCAGACCCAGGTCGGTGTACTGGCGGGCGGTCTTGGGGTTGTAGTTGCCGGTGCCTACGTGGCAGTAACGACGCAGGCCGTCCTGCTCCTGACGGACCACCAGGGAAAGTTTGCAGTGGGTCTTGAGCCCCACGATTCCATAGACCACATGGACGCCGGCTCGTTCCAGCTGACGAGCCCAGGCGATGTTGGCCTCCTCATCAAACCGGGCTTTGATCTCTACCAGGGCCAGGACCTGCTTGCCGGCGTGAGCGGCATCCACCAGGGCGTTGATGATGGGCGAGTTGCCCGAGGTTCGGTAGAGGGTCTGCTTGATGGCCAGCACTCGCGGATCGGCCGCCGCCTGCTCCAGGAAGGCCTGGACCGAGGTGGAGAAGGAGTCATAGGGGTGGTGAAGGAGGATGTCATGCTCGCGGATGGCGGCGAAGATGTCTTGGGCCTGGCTGGATTCCACCTCGGCTATCTGCCGGTTGGTGGTGGGAATGAAGGGGCGAAACTTGAGGTCGGCCCGGTCGATGGACTGCAGCTCGAACAGGACCGTGCAGTCCAAGGGTGCGGGCAGTCGATAGACCTCCTCCTGGTTGACCCGGAGCTTGCTGGCCAGCAGCTGTGAGAGGAAGGGAGAAGCGGAGTCGGAAATCTCCAGGCGGATGGGCGGTCCGAACCGACGCTGCAGCAGCTCCTTCTCCATGGCGTTGAGCAGATTTTCGGCGTCGTCCTCTTCTACGTCAATGTCTTCGTTGCGGGTGACGCGGGAAGGAGCGGGCCTCCTTGATGATCATGCCTGGGAAGAGGTATTCCAAGTGGGCGATGATCAGGTTCTCCATGGTGATGAACCCGTAGCGCTCCTCCCGGCCCTCCTCGTCGGTCAGATCGTCCACAGGAACCAGACGGGAGAGGTTGTCGGGAATCTTGACGCGGGCGAAATGGGTTTTGCCTGAGGTCGGGTTCTCCACCAGGACCGCCAGATTCAAGGAGTTGCCTGAGATATAGGGGAAGGGGTGGGCCGGGTCGACGGCCAGCGGGGTCAGGACCGGAAAGACCTGATTACGGAAGAAGTTGGTGAGCCGTTCCTGCTCCTGGCTGCTCAGCTGTGTCCAGCTCAGCAGGATGATGCTTTCGGCGGCCAGATCCGGCAGAATGTGGTTGATGACATAGTGGGCATGCTCGTCCTGCAGCTTGTGCGCCTGCTCGGAGATGGCCCTCAGTTGTTGACGGGGGCTCATTCCGCTGGCGGCCGTCACAGCGATGCCGGTGTCCACGCGACGCTTCAGACCCGCCACGCGGACCATGAAGAACTCATCGAGGTTGCTGGCGAAGATGGCGGCGAAGTTGGCGCGCTCCAGCAGGGGCACGCTCTCGTCTTCGGCCAGTTCAAGCACGCGTTTGTTGAACTTGAGCCAGCTCAGCTCCCGGTCGAAATAGCGGTCCTCAGGCAAGGGCGAGACCGGGTGATCCGAGTGCCTGGATACATGCCGTGCCTGGCCGTCGGTCTCGGCAATATGCTCCGCGATCTGGCTGCGTAGCAAGGCCTTGGAGGGTGCGTCAAATTTCTGAACCATACCATAGCACTTTATTCGCAGGTGCCGTCCTCTGCAATCGTTGATAAAGCTTGTGGATAAATAGGAACGGCCCCCCGCAGGAGGCCGTTCCCACAAGGTCGGTCCAGATGGAATCTCTGCACAACATCATCGTTGCAACGGTCAAGTCTTATACACCCGTCCAACGTATCGGTCCTAGTGGCCATACACTTTGTGGGCTTCCGCGTTCTCGAACCGTCCTTGTATATGCCATTATGCCAGTTTTCAGGCCGCTGGCAAGCCTGTCCATCGGCTGGGGCGGGGAAGGCTGCCGGCTTGGTTTTTTGTGCGATTGCGTGCATTGCGGCAGGCTGAATACGCCAAGTTTGGAGGAATCTGTTGCTTCTGTGTGATCATCTGTGGCCTTTCATGGGCATGGGCTCAAAAATGCTGCAGTTTCAGGCGTGTCGTGGTCTTGATGCGTTTTTACACAGAGAGGGCGAAGCGATGTGGAGGCATAGGGTCATTCGACCACATCCGTTCCGGGGACTGGTGCTGATGCCAGTGGGCGGGTGTACTGGTAGCCATGACTGGAATGAGCATATGTAGACCGCCGAGGATAAAAGGCGGCATGGAAGGAAGGGAGCCCGGACGGACTCCGCGCTCCTTTGATTCAGTCGGGTTGTCTCCGGAACGCCGACCAGGGAGAGTGGCGGGCGCGGTCCGACGGTTTGATTCTTCAGGATCCTCAGGATCAGGTCGCCTGCAAGACGAGGATGCCGTTGGGTTCGAGCAACCCATTCTGTCCGATCGGCGGATTGCGGGTGAAGATGCTGGATATGAGTCTGCCGTGACCGGTCTGGTCTTTCTCTCGGCCTCGGGAGGAATTGGGCTGACAACCATGACGGCTCTGATGGCCAAACAGCTTCGGGACATGGCCCTGTCATGCGCTCTGGTGGATCTGGACCTGGATGGCGGAGGGATGGATGTCCTGGTCGGCATCGAGGGGGCGCCTGGCATGCGGCTTGGGCGAATCCACGCGCCCCTGGGCCGGGTGGATCCTCAGGCGCTCCGTGAAGAACTGCCGATCTGGGATGGCGTCCCGCTGCTCAGCAACGATCCCTGGAGTGCCCCGCCACAGGGCTGGTGGGACCTGGATGCAGCAGTCAGCGCAATGGCTGGATTTGCTGATCTCTTGCTGATTGATGCCGGTCGGGGCCAGGGTCTGGGTAATCTGCGCTCGCTTAAAGGGCTGCCTTCGCTGTTGATGGTGGACATGACCGTGCTGGGCCTTGCACGGGCGAAGGCACTTCTCCATGCCCTGAACGGCAGCAGAGGTGCTGGTGATCGAGCCCGAGACAATCCATTGATTTCATGCAGGCCGCCCATGGCTCTGATTGGAATGATGCCCACACAGCACCGGGTCAGTCATGGCGTCGACCCCGAGCAGGCGGAAGAGTTTCTGGGCCGATCGCTGGACGTGGTTCTTAAGCCGCAACCGAAGCTGTCGGCATCCGTTCTGGATGGGCGTGGCCTGGAACGGGTGCCGCGTGCTTATGCCCGGGCCCTTCATCCCCTGGTTGAGCGGATCGCAGGAATGATCGTCGTAGGGGAAAGAAGAGAAGAACGGATCTCTTCTCGCGAATCGGCTCGGTCCGGGGCTGTCAAATGATCATAGGAAGCGGGGAAAGCAATGAAGGTCGATTCTCTGACGACGATTCCGATCAGCCGCCCACTTTCGGATACTTGGATGGGCTGACGAACGATCCTGCGGTGACTGACATCGCAGTGACCGGGCAGGGCAATGTCTGGATCGACCGAGGCGCGGGCATGGAGGAGGTCCTGCTTCGGCCTGGATTCGCAGGCCCTCGAGCTGTGAGGGACTTTGCCGTGCAGTTATGCGCTCAGCTGGGACGTCGCCTGGACGATGCCCGGCCCATGGCTGACGCTTCCAGCAGGGAGGGGATCAGAGTCCACGCCGTGCTGGCCCCACTTGTTCCCGAGGGTGCCGCCATTTCCATCAGACTGCCCAACAGACACCCGCCAAGCCTGGAGGAGCTGGCTGCTGCCGGGCTGTGTCCCGCCAGCTGGCTCTTCATCCTTCGGGCGCTGGTGGTCAATCGGGCCAGCATTCTAGTGACTGGTGGCACGGGTGCAGGTAAGACCACACTCCTACGGGCCCTGCTGGGCATGTGTCCACGGGAGCAGCGGCTGGTCGTTGTGGAGGAGGTGCGTGAACTGGGTCGTATCGCCGGCCATGGGAATATGGTTTCCTTGGCTGTCAGAGAATCCAACGTTGAAGGGGCGGGGGGTGTTGGGCTGGTCGATCTGGTGAAAGCCACATTGCGCATGCGGCCCGATCGGATCATCCTGGGCGAGTGTCGTGGCGAGGAGATAGCTGATCTGCTGCGGGCTTTCAATTCCGGTCATAGGGGCGGCATGGCAACGCTGCATGCCGACAATGTGGAACGCGTTCCCGCCAGGCTGGCGACTCTGGGGTTGCTGGCGGGGTTGCAGCCGAGGGCCCTGGCCGCTCTGGCGCAGGGGGCGTTCGATGCTGTTATCCATCTGGAACGTTCCGGCGGCCATAGACATATCGCTCAAATTGGCCGACTGACAACTGCAGCTGATGGCCGGCTTCTTGGGGAGGCCGTCTGTACATGGACAGGCCGAGGGGCCGCTACGTATGGAACGGCCTGGTCAAAGTTCGCCAGGCGGTGGGGCATTGTGACCAGCGCCCCGGCGAGCGTTCCGTAGTTGAGGTGGATTATGCATGACGAGACTGCAGCCTGGCTGGCTGCAATGATGACGGCTATTGCCTGTCTGGTCTTGCTCGCGCCTAGCGGCAGCGCATCCGCGAGACTGAAGGCCATGTCAGTCAGGCCCTCTGCACAGTCGGATAGGCCCGGCCTGGCGGTGCTGGTCACTTCCCTGCTTGCCTATGTCGACAATGGAGGCGGTCTGGTAGAGGCTTTCGAGGAGGCATCCGGGCGGCGGTTCGCCACCCAGGAGGTCACGCGGGAACGTGTCATGGCCATGCTGGAGAACCGGTGCCTGCCTCAGGAACGGGGACCGACTCTGACGATTATGGTCCAGGCTCTGATGGCCTGTTATGGTCTCAGCGCCATCCTGGGCTGCCGGGCTTCTGATGGGCTGCGGACTGTGGCAGCTATGCAGAGGCGGCGGGCGGCACTGGATGAGGCGCGAGAAAAAGCCTTTGCTGTGCCTAGGGCCACGATCCGCCTCCTGTCAACCTTGCCGGTGCTGACCATCATCATGGGAGAGTTCATGGGTGCGCGACCGTTGTCCTTCCTATGCCGCCCAGGCCTGGGAACCATATGTCTGATCCTTGGGGCGGCCTTCTATGTTTTTGGTCTGGTTTGGATACGTCTGCTGATGAACGATCTGGGCAGGGAGGATCTATGGATCTGAAACCACTGATTGCCGCCCTGTCGAGCATACTGGCCTTTCTGCTTATGGAATCCGACGGCCCGGGTGGGCGATTAGCCGATGAGCAGGTCTCCACGCCATCCTTGAGCCTGGTATTGGCCTTGTTGGGAGTCGCTGTTCGTCAGGGGGCCTCCCTGCCCAGGGCCCTGGGTGTGGTTGGTGGGCTGCTGCCAGGCCCTTATGGGCTTCGGATGGTTCGCGTGGCTCACCTGCTCGGACGTGGCAACGGATGGGATCTGTCCTGGTCGGGAGCGATCGGGGATCCTGATTATGGGCAGTCCATGCAGGTCCTGGCTGACTGTCTGGAGCCTTCCTGGCGTTTGGGATCATCGCCTCTGACGCGTATCGAGACGACCCTGCGCCAGCTGGATCACCATGCCCGCAGCGTGCTGGCCCGGGCCGCAGCGGCGATAACCGTCAGGCTGCTGGTGCCGACCGGACTGTGTATTCTGCCGGCCTTCGTGCTGATCGGAGTCATCCCCTGCATTGCGGCCTTCGTAGGCGGGATTTCCTGAGGATAGAGCCCTTATGGGCAGTTGTCCACAGGCTGCCGACTCAGCTCCGCTCGTCCACATGCATCCGATAAGGCGACCGAGACGGACCGGAACGGGCACAGTGAAAGGTACCGGATGCCGATTCCCTGAGGAACGGCCATTCGCCGGGGCGGGGAAGACAAGGAAAGGCAAAGGTGAGAACGATGACATATTCACAGGAGGTTGCGACGGTCTTCCATCTGCAGGCCAGACATGCAGGAGGACAATTGGTGCCAGCTGAGACATGGCCTGCTATAGGTGCCGGATCCCGGTGGCTGCAAAGAATGAGGCAGCGCTTCAACCGGTTCATAACGGCTTTGTACGTTCGCATCAGCCAAGCCATGGACTCTGCAGCGAGTGCCCTGCGTGCGCGGATGAGTGTGGTGCTGGCCAGGCCTGAATCGGGGGCCATCACTGCTGAATACGCTGTGATCATGGTGGCAGCTGCCACGCTGGCTGGTGTATTGCTGGCCATTGTCAAGTCCTCTTCCACGCGCACTTTGCTGATGGGTCTGGTCAAGAAGGCGCTTAGTGTCGTCGGCTGAGAGACGGTCCGTGTGGAGACGACGGTGGCGATCCGATACCGGTACGGTAACGGCCGAGTTCGCCATCGTGCTTCCCGCTGTCATGGTTCTGGCTCTCTTACTGCTGACGCTGACCCAGACGATCAGGATCGGCATGGTCTGTCAGGATGCAGCCAACGCGGCTGCCAGGGATCTGATCGTCACCCGGGGCAAGGGTGATCCCCAAGGGCTGGTGCACCGGATGGCCGGTCCACATGCTCAAGTGCAGTTGAGCCCATCGGCCGGGCAGACGGCAGTCAGGGTGTCATGCCCAGTGGTTTCCGGCCCGATGGGCGTGCTGCCTGCACAGGTCCATGGCGATGCCGTGGCCATATTGGAGGAATGAGTCATGCTCGGACATGTCAGGAGGACGCGCGCGGAGCGTACCGGTTCATGGCTAGGGGGTTCGGATCCTGGCTCCGGCACGGTTCTGGGCATCATGCTGATGGCTCTGGTTGGCCTGGGTCTGGTTCTGGCGGCCCTGCTGGGCAATCTCATGATCTGCCGGACGCGTGCACGCACCGGTGCCGATGTCTCGGCTCTGGCTGCAGCTTCTGCCCTGGACGAAGGACAGGCGCAGCCCTGTACTCTGGCCTCCCGGGTCGCCCGTCTCAACCGCGGGGTCCTGACAGACTGCCAGGTGGATGGCAGCGACGTGAAAGTCTCGGTGGGGGTAGACACCGGAGTCTCGATGCTGCCGCGTCTGATCCAGTCGGCCCGGGCAGGGCCCGAGCCCTGTGAATGAGAAAAGGAAGCGTGGCCAGAAGCCTTAGGAAGGAAAGCGAACGTGTCTAAAGAAATGGATAGCCTTGAACCATGGCACTAGCACTCTATCGGCGGTATCGGCCTGACACTTTTGACGGCATCATCGGTCAGAAGCAGGTCACGGTGCCCCTTACCCGAGCTCTGGATGAGAACCGGCTGACCCATGCCTACCTGTTCTCCGGTCCCAGGGGATGTGGAAAGACCAGCAGTGCCCGGATTTTCGCCCGCTGTGTCAACTGCGCCAAGGGACCGACCAGCCATCCCTGCGGCGAATGTGACAGCTGCAGGGATCTGGCCACGGGAGGCCCCGGTTCCATCGACGTGGTGGAGATTGACGCCGCCAGCCATAATGGCGTTGACGATGCAAGGGAGCTCAGGGAGCGGGCAGGCTTTGCCCCTGTGCGTGACCGCTACAAGATCTTCATTTTGGACGAAGCTCATATGGTCACCCAGCAAGGATTCAATGCCCTGCTAAAGATCGTCGAGGAGCCGCCGGAACACGTCATGTTCATCTTCGCCACCACAGAGCCGGAGAAGGTGATCGGCACTATCCGCTCCCGCACCCACCATTACCCCTTCCGCCTAGTGCCCCAGGAGGTCATGGGGCCTTATCTAGAGGGCATCTGCGAAAAGGAGGGCATCAAGGCCGAGCCCGGTGTCCTCAAACTGGCCATGCGGGCTGGAGGCGGATCGGTGCGTGACACCCTTTCTGTGTTGGATCAGCTCATGGTAGGTGCTGACGAGCACACCATCGCCTATGATGCGGCTGTAGCTCTGCTGGGGTTCACTCCTGCCGCACTGATCGGCGAAGCTGTGGATACGCTGATCGACCACGATGGTGCTGGCCTCTACGGGGTCATCCAAAAGGTGGTCGTCGGCGGGTTCGAGTCCCAGCGCTTCGTCGAGGATCTGCTGGCCCATGTCCGCGACCTGCTGGTTCTCAAGCTGGCGGGGGACCGGGCTGAAAGCGTGCTTAGCGAAGATGCAGACGACGACCAGGTGGCCGATCTGCGTCGGCAGGCGGATGCTTTGGATCTGCAGGTCCTGACCAGAATGGCCGACATCATCAACGATGCGCTGGCGGGAATGAACGGGGCCACTTCGCCCAGGATGCGCTTGGAGCTGCTGGCCGCCAGGCTGCTGGCAATTGGCTGCGAACCTATGGAGCAGGCATCGGCCGCAGGGGCAGCTTCCCCCTCCGGGTCGGCCACGGCGCCCGCCCGCGGCGGGTTCATTGGCGCTGACAGGTCGCAGCGGAGCGGTCGGCCGTCCACAGCATCGCAGTCTGGCAGTGCTGATGGCGCTGATCGCCCCGAACAATCCGGCATGGCAGGCTCGCCATCTGTTGCAGCGCCCGCCTCCTTTGCCGGGCCACAGACCATGGCCGGCTCTCGTTCCGATTCCTCCGCTTATGGACAGCGAGAGGGCGAAGAGCAGTCGCCCCATTCCGGCTCTGATCCTATCCAACCCGAGCGCAAGGAAGCTCCCTCCTGGCCGACTGGACAGGCGGAGGGACAAGCTAGGCCATCCAGTCCCTCCAGACCCGCCCGGTCTGCGGAAACACCTCGGTCTGCACAACAGGAGACTGCGCAAGGGCAGGCAAACGAGGTGCCGACTGGTACAGAGCTGGATAAGCGCTGGGATGCCCTGGTTGCTGCCCTGCCTGATGAGGTCCGCCAGTATGTCGTGCGAGACCGGGTGCCCACCGTAGCCATGACAGCAGGCCCCTCCGGCCGCAAGCGGCTGTCTATGACCTTCGACCGTCCACTCAGTCAGCATGCCTTCGCCATGGCCGTGGCTGCACAGTCGGTTGACGGGGAGACCAAGGTGCCGCGTATCGTCATGGTCCGCGCTCGCCAGGAGTTCGGACAGTCCACCATGATCGCCCCATCGGGGACGGCTGCCAACGGTGAGACTGTGGAGTCCGTCAACAGGATGTCTCCCCAGCGCCGGGCAGAGGTCAAGAAGGAGGTGGCTCTAGCGCGAGCCGGTTTAGCCACCATGAACCTTGGGGCGGCGGTCATGCCTCATGCGGCCACAGAGCAGGGGCATGCCCCTAGAGGGATGACGGCCTCGGCCGGTCATGATGGTGGGGCCGGAGCATCGGCATCGGACGGGAAGTCCACTCCTGGAGAAGCTTCAGGCGACGGGAGCTCCGACGACGCTCACCACCCGGTCGGTGGCCCTGTCCAGTCGTCTTCGAAACCGCTTCCAGCGGCGGGTTTCGGCTCGACCGCTTCAACGGTGTTGCCGGACGATGATCCCTGGGCTCACCCCATGCCAGCGACTCATGCGCCGCAAAAGACCTGGCAGCCTGATCAGGGCGGCGATGGATCCACTGGCCAGAAAGACCATGAGTCCAAAAAGGTGGCCCTGCCGGACATGAGCGATGACACGGATCCTTGGGCCGTGCCCGATTCCGGGACCAGCACCGCAGCCTTTGCGGAGTCTTCCAACAGTCAAGGCCATGAAGCTTTGGATCAGGGGCTTGAAGTTTCGAAGTCGGTTGATTCGTCGGGTCAGGGAAGCGCCTCGGTCGCAACCTCGAATTCGACATTGGAGACCGGGCCGGTTCCCGGAGATGTGGCTGCGGCAACTGGCACCCCAACCTCGTCGGACAGACGGGGTGACGGTCATGGTTCGGGTACCGCCGATGGCTCGGATGGCCCCCAGGCAATGGCAAAGGCTTCTGGAGCTGAGGGCAGGGCGATGCCAGCAGGCTTCGCCAGCCCGGCCTCCGGTGGTTCCGATCAGGATGGGGCCTCGTCTGCTGCAGTCTCCTCCCAGGCTTCAGGGCCTTCGGTGGATCCCGAGGACGATGTCTATTCCATGGACGATGCCAGGCTCGGGGCGGACAATGCCATGAACCAGGATGAACTGACCAAATTGTTCGACGTGACCAAGGTGGAGGACTTTGCTGCTGACGACCCCCAGAATCCGATCAACGTCCAAAGGCGCCGGCAGGAACAGGCACAACGACAGGGAGGTGAATGATGGCTGCTACCTATGATGGAGCCATTCAAGAGCTGATCGACGCCTTTGCTCAACTGCCGGGCATCGGTCCCAAGGGTGCGCAGCGCATTGCCTTCTACATTCTGGGAGCCGATCGGCGCAGTGCTCAGGATCTGGCCGATGCCATTGTTGCAGCCAAGGAGAAGGTCCGGTTTTGCGAGATCTGCGGCAATGTCTGCGAGACCAGTCCCTGTCCCATCTGCCAGGATCCTAGACGTGACCGCAGCATCATCTGCGTAGTCGAGGAGCCCAAGGATGTCATGAGCATCGAACGTACCGGAGAATACCGGGGTCTTTATCATGTGCTGGGCGGGGCCATCGACCCTATGTCCAACGTCGGGCCCGGCGATCTGCGCATTCCCGAGCTTTTGAAGCGGTTGGGCACGGATCAGGTCAAGGAGGTCATGCTGGCCCTGGATCCCAACATTGAAGGCGAAGCCACCACCACCTACCTGGGGCGGCTGCTGGGCCCTCTGGATCTGCGGGTCACCAGGCTGGCCAGCGGCCTGCCCGTCGGCAGCGATCTGGAATATGCCGACGAGATCACCCTTGGCCGGGCAATATCCGGCCGTCGCGATCTGTAAGGCCTGCGGTCACCGATTCGCAGCCTCCCTGGCTGCCGTCAATGTTTCGTATATTGGTGGAGGGGGTCTGATAGAACGGTGTCGTTCGTATAATCCATGTAATCAACATGTTGCAGATGATGGTCTAGTGGCTTAACCGTCGCGGGATGGAACAGCAGTGGCACTTATCGTTCAGAAGTATGGCGGGTCCTCGGTGGCGGACTCGGACTCCATCAAGCGTGTGGCCAAGCGCATTATTGACACCAAGCGCGCCGGCAATGACATTGCTGTGGTGGTTTCCGCTATGGGGGACACCACTGACGATCTGATTGACCAGGCCATGGATGTGGATTCCAACCCTCCTGCCCGAGAGATGGACATGCTCATGACGGCGGGGGAGCGCATCTCCATGAGCCTGCTGGCCATGAGCATCCATGCGCAAGGCGAGCGCGCCCATTCTTTCACCGGTTCGCAGGCGGGATTCATGACTGATGCACGCTACGGCGCAGCCCACATCCGCCATGTCCGACCCCAGCGAGTCATGAAGGCCCTGGACCGAGGCGAGGTGGGGATTGTGGCGGGCTTCCAGGGGGTCAACCCCGATGGCGACGCCACCACCCTGGGTCGTGGCGGCTCGGATACCTCGGCTGTGGCCCTGGCCGTGGCACTCAAGGCGGATGTGTGCGAGATCTATACCGATGTGGACGGGGTTTTCACCGCCGACCCGCGCATTGTGCCCACCGCCCGTAGAATCGCCCGCATTTCATACGAGGAGATGCTGGAGATGGCGGCCGGCGGATCCAAGGTGCTGGCCCTGCGCTGCGTGGAGTATGCCCAGCGCTTCCGCATGCCCATCCATGTGCGCAGTTCCTTTTCCCATCGCCCAGGCACGTTGATCATGCCTGACGATGTCGATGCTGACAAGATTCCCAATTTGGAGACCGGCCAGCTGCCGGATCGCCCCGCCGCACGCGCTGACAGGTGACGGGATATGACGGAAGGAAGGAAATGACCAACGGCGAATCCATGGGCGACCTGTTCCCGGACCTGAACGGCCCTGAGTCACCCATCATCTCAGGGGTTGCCCACGACCGCAGTGAAACTCAGGTCAGCCTGCGGGCCGTGCCCGACCGACCTGGCGTGGCCGCACAGCTTTTCACTATCCTTGCCGAGGGCGGCATCAACATCGATATGATCGTCCAGGCGGGGGCGGCTACCGGCACCGTGGACATCTCTTTCACGCTCCCGTCCGCTCAGGCTGATCAGGTGGCCCCCATGCTGGATGACTCCCGCGAGCAATTGGGGTTCCGATCAGTGGACATCAATCCCGAGGTGGGCAAGGTGACCCTGGTAGGCGTAGGGATGAAAACCCATTCGGGCATCACTGCCACCTTCTTCCGGGCGTTAAGCGAGCGACATATCAACGTGCTCATGATCTCGACCTCCGAAATCCGCATCTCCGCCCTGGTGCCCATCCAGGACCTGGACGAGGCGGTACGGGCCATCCATACGGCCTTCCACTTGGATGCTGATCAGGTCGAGGCGGTCGTTTACGGCGGCACGGGTCGCTGAGCAGAGAGGAGAGAGCAATGACGGATAAGGCTGATTTGGCGAGCAACGGACGCCGTGGCATCAATGTAGCCGTTCTGGGCGCCACCGGCCAGGTAGGCATGGTCATGCGCCGCATGCTGGACGAACGGGACTTCCCTGTGGCCGACCTGCGATTCATGGCTTCGTCGCGGTCTGCCGGAGAGCAGCTGCGCTGGCGTGACAGGACCATCACGGTCGAGGATGTTGAGCAGGCCGACCTGAGCGGGATCGATTTGGCCATCTTCTCCGCCGGCGGTTCGACCTCAGGAACCTGGGCCCCGCGTTTCGCCGAGGCCGGAGCCTACGTGGTCGACAACTCCTCCCATTGGCGGATGGATTCCGAGGTCCCCCTGGTGGTGTCCGAGGTCAACCCCGAGGACCTGGATCTTATCCCCCGGCGGATCGTGGCCAATCCCAATTGCACCACCATGGCCTGCATGCCGGTGCTGAGCCCCTTGGCCAAGGCATACGGTCTGCGCCGTCTGATCGTCTCCTCCTACCAGGCCGTGTCGGGGGCTGGTCGTGCCGGCGTCCTCCAGCTGCGCGACGAGGCCAAAACCGCCGTGGAGCAGGGTGCCGACCGACTGGTCTTCGACGGATCGGCCATCGAGTTCCCACCGCCCACCAAGGTGGTGCGTACCATCGCCTTCAACGCCGTTCCTTTTATAGGCGACTTGGTCGATGACGGCAGCGGGGAGACCGACGAGGAGCAGAAGCTGCGCAATGAGAGCCGCAAGATCCTGCACCTGCCTGATCTGGCCGCCTCCTGCACCTGCGTGCGGGTAGGGGTCTTCACAGCCCATGGCATGAGCATCAACGCCGAGTTCGAGCACGACGTCACCCCAGATCAGGCCCGCGACCTGCTGTCCAAGGCTCCTGGAGTAAGTCTTGCGGATATACCCACTCCTCTGGACGCCGCCGGCAAGGACCCCAGTTTCGTGGGCCGCATCCGCCAGGACCAGGCTGTGGAGGGCAAGAGGGGATTGTCCATGTTCGTGGCCAATGACAACCTGCGCAAGGGAGCCGCCCTCAACGCCGTGCAGATCGCCGAGCTGATCGCCCGCAAGCACTTCGCCGACAGGATCTGATTGCGCATCTGGGCTGATTGCGTGGCATGTCCAAAGTGTCCTGTGCATCTCCTGAGCATGGGATGACCGGCTCTGCCAAGCCCCGTCTGTCTGATGGCTTTCATATAGGGTCAGCTTTGCTTGGCCTTTGTTCGGATCGAAGCTTGTGAGGCTGGTCCACCTGATCCCCTCTGCCGTCGATCCAGCTCAAGTATCCCCTGGGCCGTGTCGCGGTCGGTGGCCAGTGCCGAGATAAGCCCGGCCCGCAGACAGGCAAGGATACTGGCGACTTTTTGCGGTCCCCAGGCCACGCCTATGACCAGGGGGATTCGCTTCAGACGTTCGAATTCAATCGATATAGTGCGTTCGCACAGGCTGGTTCGGATGTGGCGGCCCTGGGCATCGATGTGGTGCCCGCAGATGTGTCCCACAGCCTTGAGCTCGGTCACCTCCTTGATGAAGGCCGCATTTTCGTAGTCCTTGAAAATGTGCCCTGATCTTCCCGCCTTGACCGATCCCACTCCCACCACCGCAACGTCGGCATGACCGCCCAGGGACAGGGTGTCGGCGATCTGGCGTTCTTTGCGCATGGCTTCAGCCACAGGGGTTGAAGACAGGATCATGGGCACTGGCAGCGTGGAATAGCTGCCACCCAGTCGTTGGGCCAGCATGCGGCATATCTCCGGTGAGTCTGTCATGGGATTGGTCGGCGACAGGGAGCCGATCATCTGCACGACCTTGGACTTTGTCCAATTTTGCAGGGGAACTTCGCGAACCGTGTAGGCGACCGCGTTGCCATTGGAGACGGTTATCAAAGAGTCGGGCCTGGTCTGCTCAACCAGGAGAGACGCCGCGCTCCGGGGCACGACATCATACCCGGTGCATCCCTGCGGTGGCTCCGAGACCCGGGCGCAACGGAGATTGAATTGTCGGATCAGCCTGGACTCCAGGTCTTCAAGCCGTTCCAATGGATTCTCGATGGAGATCCTTACCAGCCCTCGCTCCTGGGCCTCTTTCAGCATTCGGGAGACGGAGGGGCGGGAATAGCCTGTCGCTTCGGCGATCTGGGACTGCAGCATGTGATCCTGGTAGTACATGCGGGCTATGCGAAGAAGCAGCTGAACCCGCTTGCGGGCATCCGAAGTGGTCATCATCTGTAAATCGCTGAACATATGTACATGTTATCAGATTCAGTAAAAACTGCTTATTTGCCTTTAAGTGTCAAAAAATACTTGTTGTCATGGGTAAAAATGCAATCTATCTGGGTTTTAACCCGTAGTTCAAGTACATATGTTCATCAATATCCTTGTTGTTTATTGACTGCTCACATAGTCTGTCTCCTGTCAAAGGCACTGGGAGGAAGAGCCTGAAGACCGGTGCCGCGAAGTCGCAAAGTACAAACAACAAAGGAGTTCACATGGCATTCGCACGAACCATTCTGGGAGATGTCGACCCGAGCACTCTTGGCGTAGTCAACAGCCACGACCATCTGATCCGGGTGGGAGCCGGTGAGGTTTACCTGGACAAGGACCATCAACTGGATTCGGTCGAGAAGGCAGAGACCGAGGCCGGCTATTTCGCCAAGGCCTCGCTGAAGTGGAGCAAGCAGGGCGGCACCGTGGTGGATATGTGCCCCATCAACTGCGGCCGTGACATCGAGAAGCTGGCCGAGGTGGCCCGCTCGGTGGAGAATCTGCAGATCATCGGAGCCACCGGCTTCCATCGTGAGCATGTCTACCTGGAGACCCAGTCCCATTGGATCAACCGCTACAGCGTGGATCAGATCGCCGACCTGGTCATCGCCGATATCCGTGAGGGCATCGACCGCAACGACTACACCGGTCCCTTGGTGGATCGCAGCCCCTATAAGGCAGGCGTCATCAAGATCGGCACTGCTTACGGAGAGATCACGCCCTTCGAGCACAAGTGCATGGAGGCGGCTGCCAAGGCGGCCATCGAGACAGGCGCGCCCATCAACACGCACACCACCTATGGAACCTGTGGTCTGGAACAGGCCCAGACCCTGATCGGACTGGGGGTCCCCGCCGACCAGATCGCCATCGGCCACATCCAGCGCAACGCTGATGTCTACTACCTGGAGGAGATCCTGGATCTGGGCGTCTATCTGGAGATCGACGGCACCAACAGGATCAAGTATCAGCCCGATTCCAACAGGATGATGGAGCTCAGGGCTTTCAAGAAAGACGGCTATGAGGACCGTATCCTCCTGGGCACGGACTCGGGCAAGCGCTCCTACCAGAAGGTCTACGGCTCTGTGAGCGGCGTGGACTACAACCCGGCAGTGGACGGCCCCCGCATGATCGCCGAAGGCTTCGATCCCGACTATGTGGACAAGCTGCTCATCCGCAACGCCCACAACTTCTTCTCCTTCCGTAAGGAGGCCTGAGCGCAATGGCAGCAGACAAGACCCTGGAGCGTCCCCAGCTGCAGATCGCGCTGGACACCTTTGACATGCCCTCGGCTCTGAGGCCCCTGAACGCGGCCATCAGCCAGGTCGACGTCATCGAGTGCGGAACCGTCCTGATCATCGCCGAAGGGCTGAGGGCCGTGCGCGAGATTCGTGCCCTCTACCCCAATAAGACCATCCTGGCGGATGTCAGGATCGCCGAGGCCGGAGCGGTCATCTCCCGCGCCTGCTTCGAAGCGGGTGCCAGCTGGGTTTCGGTGGTCGCCGGCGCCAGCATGACCACGGTCGAGCAGGTGGTGAAGGTGGCCCAGGAGTTCGGCGGCGAGGTCCAGATTGAGCTTGGCGAGACCTACGATCCCGAGCAGGCGCGCGAATGGCGGCGACTTGGAGCCACCCAGGTCATCGTCCACCGTTCCCGCGACGCTGAAGCGGCCGGAAAGCTGACCTGGGGGGAGGACGACAAGGACCGCATCCGCCAGCTTTATCAGATGGGCTTCAAGGTCACTGTGACCGGCGGGGTCACGGCCAAGGATCTGCCCTTCTTCCAAGGAGTCCCCGTTGGAGTGGTGATCTCGGGTCGAGGCATCGTCAAGGCTGACGACCCACTGGCCGCTGCGACCGAGCTGCGGGAGACCATCGGCAGGGTGTGGCCGCAATGAGCGGCAGCATCACCCTGGGCATCTATGAGAAGGCCCTGAAGTCCCCCGCCGAGCCGGATGATTGGGATGCGTTCATGTCCCAGGTGGCGGCCGATGGGTTCACCTTCATGGATCTGTCCATTGACGAAAGCGACAAGCGGATGGCCCGCTTGGACTGGACGGCTGCCCAGGCTTCCGCCTTCCGCCAGGCCGCTGACCGCCAGGGCGTCCAGGTCGGAGGGATCTGCCTGAGCTGCCACCGCAAGGTGGGCCCCGGCTCGGCCGATCCGGCCATCCGCCGTCAGGCCTACGAGATCTTCCTCAAGGCAATCGATCTGGCTCATGAGGCGGGCATTCCCCTGATCCAGGTAGCCGGTTACTACGCCTACTACGAGAACCCTGATCCCGACCAGCGCGCCAGGTATGTGGAGGTTCTGGCCAAGGCAGCTGAGTATGCGGCCCAGGCCGGCGTCATGCTGGGCATAGAGAATGTGGACGGCAATGACATCACCTCCATCACCAGGGGGCTGTCCATCTGCGACCAGGTCGGGTCCTCCTGGTTGAGCATGTACCCGGATATCGGCAACCTTTATGAGCAGGAGCTGGACGCCGTGGCTGAGCTCAGGGCTGGAGCCGGCAGAATGCTGGCCATCCATGTCAAGGATGTGCTCCCGGGGCAGCCGCGTCGCATCACCATGGGCGAAGGCTGTGCCGATTTTCCCACGGCTTTCGCCGAGCTGGCCCGGCAGTCCTGGTCGGGGCGGATCATGCTGGAGATGTGGAACGATGATTCGGATCAGGCCGATCAGATCGTCACGAATGCAAGGAAGAAAGTGGAAACCTGGTTGCGCGGGGCCGGCATGGAGGTGCTTGGCCCCAGAGGCTGAAGTAAAGGTCGCAGCCGTCACGGTTGCGACCCGGGGGTGGTTGTGCCGGTCCTCCACCCCCTTGGCATCGGCAGGGAGGCAATGATGCCAGCGGTCACCCTTGATGGGTCGGCCCGATCGGTGCGAGTTTGAATGCAAAAGGTCGTAATACGGACTGAAACGGACGTCGTGGTCCATGCTGGAAAACGACCGTGTAGACAAGGAGCGAATGATGGCAGAACATGCATATGACCTTTCGACCATAGGAGAGGGGCAGATCAGGCTCACGGTCAGAAGGGGAGAGCGGCTGATGAACGCCCGGTCGGTCCTGATGAATCCTGCCTGTTCCGAGGCCAATGTAGCCGGAGTCCTGGCTCAGCTTCAGCGCAGGACCCTGTGGACCTCCTCACTGCCGGAGGGGGATTTGGGCGAATACATCCTGAGCGAGTACAGGTCTGTGGGCGTTGATCTGAGCACCATGGTCCGCAAGCCGGCCAGCCGGATCGCCCTCTACTTCATGGAGCCGGGCGAGCCCCCCATGCCGGCCAACGTCATCTATGACCGCGAGTACACCCCCTTCAGGTCAACGGGGATCGAGGATTACGACTGGGACCGGATGCTGGACACCCGCCTGCTCTTCCTGACCGGGATCACGGCGGCCCTGACCGATACCACGGCCCAGGTGGTGACCTATGCGGCGGAGCAGGCGGAGAAGCGCGGCATTGACATCGCCCTTGACGTGAACTTCCGCAGCAAGCTCTGGTCCGGTGACCAGGCCAGAAAGGTTCTGGAGCCCATCGCTCATAAGGCCCGCATTCTTTTCTGCTCCATCAAGGACGCCAAAAGCGTCTTCGGAATCGAGGGGACCGGCGAGGAGGTTTGCGAACAGCTCTACCAGCGCTTCGGCAATGAGTACATTGTTTCCACCAATCACCTGGACGGTCCTTATCTGAGGACCTCCAAGGGAATCAAAAAATACGTCACCACTACGGTTCCGGTGGTGGACCGTCCCGGCGCCGGGGATTCCTTCGTGGCTGCCACCCTCCATGGCTTCCTCTCCGATGATGTGGAGTGCGGTGTCAGGTGGGGACAGCGGGCCGCCGAATACGCCCTGACGCATATGGGCGATCTGACCCGTATCCGCGCTCAGGAACTGGATATTCCGCTGGGCGGGGATATCAACCGTTGACCGTTCCTTCACGATTCAGGCTCGCCGCAGTATTCTCCAAGGACGGAGAAGGCGGCCTGGATCCTTCGGTCGGACCCGTACCGGGGTCGGGCCGCCATCATCATGATCATCCGAGAAAGAAAAGCACCCATTATGAGTGATACACATGTCACACAGGCCGGGGACGCGTTGACTGCATACGAGCAGATAGACTCCCGCCCCCTGACCGGACATCAGAAAAGCATCATCGGCCTGGCCATAGCCGGCAACATATCCGAATTCTTCGATATGTTCCTGATTGGTTTCGTGGTCTCCCTCCTGACTTCGGCCTGGCACCTGACCGGGGTCTCCGCTGGAATCATCCTGGCCTGCTCCGGGCTGGGCACAGTCATCGGATCCATCCTCTGGGGGCGTTTGGCCGATCGCTTCGGCCGCAAGCATGCCTTCCAGTGGTGTGTTCTCTGCTTCGTGGTCTTCACGGCTCTGTCGGTCTTCCTGCCTGACGGTGCCTGGATCCTGCTGGCCATCCTGCGCATCGGCGTGGGCATCGGCGTAGGCGGCCTTAACATCATCTCCATCCCCTATGTCCAGGAGTTCGTCCCGGCCAAGCAACGTGGCATGCTTTCCGGCCTGGCCTCGGTCTTCATTCCTCTGGGACTGCTCCTGGGATCCGTCTCACAGAGCCTGATTGGCGACAATTGGCGCGTGCTGGTGGCCCTGGGTGTTATCCCCGTCCTTCTGCTGTTCTGGTTGGCGACGGTGCCGGAGTCCCCCCGTTTCTATCAGAGTGTGGGCCGTGACGATGATGCCCGCAAGGCCTTGGCATGGGCTCTTGAGCTTCCCGTGGACCAGGTCGGTGCCCTGCCCAAGGTTGAGCAGGAGCAGAAGGCCAGTTATCGTCTGCTTCTGTCCAAGCATCTAAAGCCACTGGTCATCATTTCGGTCGGCTCCTTCTGCTTCATTCTGGGTTCCTTCGCTATCCAATCCTGGGGTCAGACGCTGATGAAGGATGCCTTCGGCTTCTCGACACAGATGGTGGCCTACCTGTTCATGGGCGTCTCCGTGGCCGACTGCATCGGCAGATTCGGCTCTGCCTGGCTGGCTGACATCATCGGTCGGCGTTGGACCATGTTCTCCTTCGGCATCATCGGGGCTCTGGGATGCTTCTACGCGGCCTTCTTCCACAATTCCGGCTGGCAGTTCTACATCGCCGTCCTGGTCATCATGACCTTCGCCGACGGTGTCTTCGGCATTCTCAACGCCTTCGGCGGCGAGCAGTTCCCCAACGATGTCCGCTCCACCGGACTGGGGCTGGGATACGGCATCGGCGCCACAGCCAAGATCGTAGGCCCTATATTCATGGGGCTCCTGGTGGGCGGCGACTATGTCTCCCAGCACATCAACATCGGCGTTGTCACCACGGCATTCACCTTCTTCGGTGTCTGCCTGGTCATCGGCGCTGTTATATATCTCTTTGCCCAGGAGACCAAGGGCAAGGATCTGGAAAGCCTGTGAGGATGCGCAGCAGGGTCTGCACGCGCAGGTAAGCAAACCGGGCCGGCTTTTCGCAGGAAGATCCGGCCCCATATTGGAAATGGTGGTGGTTCTTATGACGTCCTTGGCTGATTTTCCTGACGAGGTGCGTGTCGAGGTAGGTCTGGTCCGTGAGCATATTGCCGCCCTGCATGCGCAGTTGATCAAGTGGGGGCTGGTGGTATGGACGGCGGGGAATGTCTCACAGCGTCTGCATTCAGCCGACTTGCTGGTGATCAAGCCGTCCGGGGTGCGCTATGAGCAGTTGACGCCGGAATCAATGGTGGTCACGGATCTGGAGGGGCATGTGGTGGACGGATCCGCCGCCCCCTCCTCGGATGTGTTTTCGCACGCTTACATCTACAGGCACATGCCTGAAGTGTTCGGCGTGGTGCATACGCATTCGACCTTTGCTACGGCCTTTGCTGCAGTGGGCCGGTCAATTCCATGTGTATTGACGATGATGGGTGACGAGTTCGGCGGTCCGGTGCCGGTGGGTCCCTTCGCCTTGATCGGTTCGGACCAGATAGGCCGTGGGGTGGTCGAAACCCTGGCGGAGCATCCGGGCTGCCCTGCAGTGCTCATGCGCAATCACGGCCCCTTCACTGTCGGCGCTGATGCTGAGGCTGCGGTCAAGGCGGCGGCGATGACGGAGGAGGTGGCGCGTACGGTGTGGGCTGCTGAGCAAATCGGTACGCCTGTGCCACTGTCCGACGAGGATGTGGCCAGTCTGAACGACCGCTACCAACACGTGTACGGCCAGCGCTGAATCTCAATGCGATGTCCCGCCCCGACAGGCGGGTGTCGAGAGTGTAGGTGCTCGCCGCGGCAGATTCGAATTAGACTGGAGGCCATGACCAGATCTTCCCAAGAAGTGCAGCGGCAACTGGATCGGATCGTGGCCTTGGGCTATCCGGATGTGGCGGACATCAGCGCCGCCGCCTTCAGAGCCTTGGCCCAGCCCCTGATCTCTGCGCTGGAGTCCACTGAGCTGGGCGAGCAGATCCTGCTTATCCCCACCAGGGAGCTGGTCTCGCCTGAGTCGCTGATCGCCCGGACCAGCATCAACCGCATGGCCGGCTTCACCACCATGCCGCCGCGCGACATCGCCAGCTTCCTGCCTCAGAACGGGTTCGAGCCGCCCGAGGGGCCCTTTTACATCGTTCTGGAACCGCATACCGGCACCTGCTACACCAACCGCGAGCCCGATGTGGCCCGCAAGCTGATCGACTCCGACGACCGCCTTCCTCTGACCTTGGAGGAGGGTCTGGCCATCGCCACCCAGCATCCTGATTGGCTGGCGGTCAAGAACGGCTTCAACCTGCTGGGTTCCCACAGCGCCGATGGACGTGTGCCCAGCATCTGGATGAGCCAGAACGCCCCCCGCCTGGGTTCGGTCTGGCCCAACTCGCGTCACACCTGGCTGGGCAACGCCTACTGCGAGGGCCGTCGCGGCGTCTCCCTCTTCCAGTGAATCCTGTCCACTGAATCTTATGAAGTGAGCACTCTGTCAGCGCTTGCATCGTGTGGTATTTGCATCCTTGGCAACCTTGCGAATTATGCCAGACTCCGCGCGCTCGCCTTCCGCTGCGTCGTAATGCGGACCCGGACCGCATGTCCCGGCCCTCCTCCGGTAAGATAATGACACCCCCGGTGCGGTTTCGACATGCCCGAACGCCTATAGCCGGGCGACATTGTGGTTTCCGACGAACGAAAGAAGGAGGAGAGATGGATCAGGATCGTGCATCCGTGTTTGATCTTGCGGCCCAGGCCGCGGCGTCCAATGGAGGGAACAACGACCTGCTGCTGCCTCCCCCCAGGTTTGTGGGTTCGCCGCAGAAGCCCAGCGCCATGCCCTACACCAAGTATGTGGCCTACAACAAGCAGGTCCCCTTTGACTATCCGCAGCGCACCTGGCCGGGCAAGACCCTGAAGCGGGCGCCTCGCTGGTGCTCGGTGGATCTTCGCGACGGCAACCAGGCCTTGGTCGATCCCATGGATTCCGAGCGCAAGCTGAGATTCTGGAATCTGCTGATCTCCATGGGCTTCAAGGAGATCGAGGTGGGCTTCCCCTCGGCCTCCGAAACCGACTATGACTTCATCCGCCTCCTGATAGAGCGCGAACTGATTCCCGACGACGTGACCATCGTGGTCCTGACCCAGGCCCGCGAGCATCTGATCCGCCGTACCTACGAGGCCCTGCGTGGGGCCAAGAGGGCTGTGGTCCACTTCTACAACTCGGTCTCGGTCCTGCAGCGGGAGGTCGTCTTCCACAAGGACAAGGCCGGCATCAAGAAGCTGGCCACCGACGCAGCCGAGCTCTGCCGCTCCCTGGAGGCCGATGCCAAGGGCACCGATCTCTACTACGAGTACTCGCCCGAATCCTTCTCTGGCGCAGAGCCTGAGTACTCCCTGGAGGTCTGCAACGCGGTCATTGACGTGATACGGCCTACGCCGGAGCACCCCATGATCATCAACCTGCCCAACACCGTGGAGATGACCACCCCCAACGTCTTCGCCGACGAGGTGGAGTATATTTCCACCAACCTCAAGGACCGGGATGCGGTGGTGCTCTCCCTGCACCCCCACAACGATGAGGGCATGGCTGTGGCAGCCACAGAGCTCAGTCTGCTGGCCGGGGCCGACCGGGTCGAGGGTTGCCTGCTGGGCAATGGCGAACGCACCGGCAATGTCGACATTTGCACGGTGGGGCTGAACATGCTGGTCCAGGGGATCGACCCCCAGCTGGACTTCTCCGACATGCCCGGCATCCGTCGGACGGTGGAGTACTGCAATCAGATCGCCGTCTCCGAGCGGCACCCCTATGTGGGCAACTTCGTCTTCACAGCCTTCTCCGGCTCCCATCAGGACGCCATCAAGAAGGGGTTGGATGCCCGGCAGCAGGCGGCTCTGCGCGCCAACGCCAACCCCGACGACTTCCTCTGGCTGGTGCCCTACCTGCCCATCGATCCCAAGGATGTGGGCGGCAACTACGAGGCCATCATCCGGGTCAACTCCCAGTCTGGCAAGGGCGGCATGGCCTACCTGCTCAAGGCCAACCACCATCTGGATCTGCCCAAGCGCCTTCAGGTGGAGTTCGAACGACTGGTCCAGAGCTATGCCGACAGGACCAAGCGCGAGGTCAAGGATGCCGACATCTGGCGGCTCTTCAAGGACGAGTACCTGCCCGTGGAGGCCGGCGGAAGCGTGGTCGGCGGCGAGTCCATGGCCGATCAGCGCGACGAGACCCTGCAGCAGTGGGGACGCTTCAAGCTCCTGAATGTGGCAGTCACCTCCGGCGAGGACGGCTCCGACACGGTTCTCGATGCCACCCTGCTGGACCGGGGACTTGCCCCGGGCGATCCTGAGGAGCGCCGTCGCGTTCAGGGGCATGGGAACGGTCCTATTGCGGCCTTCCTGGATGCACTCAAGTCCCTGGATCAGACCGTTTCGGTTCTGGACTACGCCGAGCACGCTATGACCGCGGGCACGGATGCCCTGGCCGCCTCCTACGTGGAATGCCAGGTGGGCGAACCGGCCAGGTCCCGGGTGATCTGGGGCGTGGGCATCGATTCGTCCATCTCCACCAGCTCCCTCAAGGCCATCATCTCGGCCCTCAACCGCTTCCAGCGCGGCTAGCGGTAATAGGGGATAAAAAGCAACCCCAGACCAGCTAGACCAGCCTTACGGTCCGATCCGAGCGCAGCTGATTCGTCCGGATCGGACCGGTCTGTCCGGACAGCCTTACTGTTGGGATGACTCTGACCCGGAGTTGCCCTCGGTGGTTCCGCCGTTGCCGCCTTCGGCCCCGCCTCCATTGCCTGAGCCCGAGCCGCTGCCGGCTCCTGACTCCTCCTGCGGGACTATCTGCTGCTGGTTGCGCTGCTGAGGCACGTATTCATAGTTGTAGTTGCGCCTGGGCGTATAGGAGTAGCTCGGCTTATACCCGGTGCCCCAGCTGCCGTCCGGTCCGCCGATCTTGCCATGGTCCTCGGCCGCGGGAAAACGCTCCACCGGGCTGTTGCCCAGGGCCGACTTCATGTACTGGGTGAACAGCTGGACCGGATAGAACTCGTTCTGATAGACATCAGGCACCTTGAGGGCACTGCCATCCTGACCTTGGTTCCAGACGGCGAAAGTGGTCAGAAGCGAGGGGGTGAATCCGATGAAGGAGATGGCTGTCTGATCGTTGGCTGTACCTGTCTTGCCGGCGATGGGCCGGCCCAGGGAACGTGCGTAGGAGGCGGTGCCGTACTGAACCGTGGTGGTCATGGCTTTCTGCAGCAGGGCCACCTGGTCGGCATTGAAGACCTGGTCCGACTGGATGGCCGCGGTGTAGAGCTCCTGATCCTTGCCGTCCTTGACCTGGGCCACCAGATGCAGCAGGGGTCGCTTGCCCCCGTTGGCCAGAGTGGCGTAGCCCTGGGTCACGTCATAGACCGAAAGAGCATCCAGACCCAGGGTGTCGAAGGTGGTCGTGTCGTCGATCTTGCCGGTGATGCCGGCCGTATGTGCCAGCTGGGCCGTCTTCTGGGAGGTCACGTGCTCGCCCAGATCCATGAAGACCGTGTTGACCGAGTTGGCGAAGGCCGAGTAGAGGTTGATGTACCCGTAGCTGACCTGCCCGGCATTAGCGACGGACTTGCCCACGCTGGAGAAGGTGCGTGGAGAGTTGCCATTGAAGACCGTGTTGAGGCTGACCCCATCCTGGATGGCTCCCAACAGGGTGTAGGCCTTCATGGTCGAACCCACCTGGAAGGTGGCCTGGTCCACATTGTTGAGCTGGTGGGTAAGATAGTCGTCCCCCGCATACAAGGAGATGATGGCGCCGGTCTTGGGGTCGACCGAGAGCCCTCCGGTCTGCAGGGTGGGCGGCTGGTGCTTGTTGCCGGTGGTTGGACTGGCCACCTGGAACATCAGATCCTGTTTGTCTTTCTGAATGGTGGTGATGATCCGGTAGCCGCCCGTGTCCAGGTCGTCTGCCGTGAAGGGGGCCTTTTTGCCGGAGGACAGTTCGTTGCGGACCATGCGCAGCAGGTAGCCGTTGGGCCCCTGGTAGACGTTCTCTGGCGAGTACTTGATGGTCTGCGGCATCTGGGCGCCGACCCGGTCTTTGTGGCTGATGTAGTGGTCCTCTTCCATGATGCCCAGCACCCGGTGGAAGCGCGATTCGGCCTGCTTGGGGTTGATCGCCGGATCCCAGGAGGCCGGGGCGGGGATGATGCCGGCCAGCATGGCCGACTCTGGCATGGTCAGGTCCTTGGCGTCCTTGCCGAAGTAATTCTGGGCGGCGGCCTGGATCCCGTAGGCGCCGCGGCCGAAGTAGATGGTGTTCATATAGTTGCACAGGACCGTGTCCTTATTCTCGGTCCTGGAGATCTTCAGGGAGAGGATGGCCTCGCGCAGCTTGCCCTTGTAGGAGGTGGTCTCGCCCAGATAGTAGCGCTCGGCGTACTGCTGGGTGATGGTGGAACCGCCCTGCCGGGTGCCCTTGGTCACGTTGTTGAGCAGGGCTCGGCCGATGCCCTTGAGATCGATGCCGTTGTCCTTATAGAAGGAACGATTCTCCGAGGCGACCACCGCATTGCCCACGTATTTGGGAAGGACCGTGCAGTCGATGATTTCCCGATTCTGGTCGGCGTAGGTTCCGATGGGGGTAGTGCCGTCCGCATAGTAGACCGTGGTCTTTTGCGCCAGGGCCTGCTTCTCCGGTGGGATGATCTCGGTGGTCAGATACAGGTAGGCGAAGGCCGCCGCCCCGGCCACCAGCACCAGTCCCAACAGGGCCAGGATCCACTTAAGCACACGATGTGACTTGCGACGTCGTCCCCGGCGGGGCCCGTTACCCCGGGGGTTCCGGTCGGCATGCCGCGAGGTGGGGATGTCGGTGCGATTGCCGCCCCCGCGCGACCCGGACTGGGCCCTGCGGGTGGGCGAGGTCGAACTGACTGAACGAGTCTGATTGGCCATGCCAACCACGCTATCCGGCAGGGCTGAAAACTGTTCGACCTAGGGCTGAACGTTCATCATTTTCGTACGTTTGTGCCCTCCCTGGAGGTATGTACTGCCGGCTGGCACGCATATGAGGCTCCATTCCATCATGCAATCCACCGGGAGAAGGTATGCTTAGGTTGGAAATAACTCAGTAAATCAGAGGAGTTTGTATGAGCATCCGTGTAGCTATAGCGGGCGTGGGCAACTGCGCTTCCTCGCTGGTACAGGGAGTCGAATATTACAAGGACGCCAAGGATGATGACAAGATCCCCGGCATCATGCACGCCAACTTCGGGGGCTACCGCATTCGTGACGTGGAGTTCGTGACAGCCTTCGACGTGGATTCCCTCAAGGTCGGCAAGGACCTGAGCGAGGCCGTTTTCGCCTCGCAGAACAACACCTACAAGTTCTGCGACGTTCCCAATAAGGGCGTGGAGGTCCTGCGCGGGCCGACCGGCGATGGACTGGGCGAGTACTACAGCAAGATGATCACCGAGTCGGATGCCGAGCCCGTGGACGTGGCCCAGGTTCTGCGTGACAAGAAGGTCGATGTGCTGGTCTCCTACCTGCCCGTCGGCTCCGAGCAGGCCGACAAGGCCTACGCCACCGCCGCCATCGAGGCCGGGTGCGCCTTCGTCAACTGCCTGCCTGTCTTCATCGCCTCCGACCCCGAGTGGGCCCAGAAGTTCCGCGATGCCGGCCTGCCCATCGTGGGCGACGACATCAAGAGCCAGGTGGGCGCCACCATCACGCACCGCGTCATGGCCCGCCTCTTTGAGGACCGCGGCGTGCGTCTGGATCGCACCTACCAGCTGAACGTGGGCGGCAACATGGACTTCATGAACATGCTGCAGCGCTCTCGCCTGGAGTCCAAGAAGGTTTCCAAGACCCGTGCGGTCACCTCCATCGTTCCTCACGATATGGATCCCCACAACGTCCACATCGGTCCCTCCGACTATGTGGCCTGGCTGGATGACCGCAAGCTGGCCTTCGTGCGTCTGGAGGGCACCACCTTCGGCGATGTCCCGCTGAATCTGGAGTACAAGCTGGAGGTCTGGGATTCGCCCAACTCGGCCGGCATCGTCATCGATGCCCTGCGTGCCGCCAAGATCGCCCTGGACCGCCACCTGGCCGGCCCGGTGCTGGCACCCAGCTCCTACTTCATGAAGTCCCCGGCTGTTCAGCATGAGGACAACGAGGCGCGCCAGCTGGTCGAGGATTACATCGCCGGCAAGGTGGAGGGCGACGAGAGCGCCCTGGATGCCGATGTCAAGGCCGCCAAGGAGAACGGCAAGGACGTCTGGCACGCCTGAGCCTGCAGATTCTGCCTGATTGATGTCTGGGGGGCGCCTCTTCCGAGGTCGTCCCGAAGGCATGAATGGTAGATGCCTGGTCTGGAAAGAGGCCGGTCGCTTTTCATGGGCGGCCGGCCTCTTTGTATTCTGAACGGGGCACAGTGTTTTCGGATTTGCTGACTCAACCTGGCGCTGGTCTCTTCAGTCTCAGGCTCCCTTCAAGGATTCCCTCTGAATTGCCCCTGGAAGATCGTCAGGAGTGCGATCAGGGTTTCAGTCCTTGGTGTGGCCTACCAGGGGGGCGATCCGCTTGTCCCAGGCATCCAGAGCTGAATTGATGACCTGGTGCATGTCATAGTAGGCGTAGGTGCCCAGGCGGCCGCCGAAGACCACCTTCGGCTGCTGGGCTGCCAGCTGCTTGTACTGGGTGTAGAGGGCGCGGTCGTCGCCCGTGTTGATGGGGTAGTAGGGCTCGTCGCCCTTGCCGGCGAAGCGGCTGTACTCCTCCCAGACCACGGTGCGCTCATGGTTCTGCCGGTCGTAGCGTTCGGGGTTGAAGTTCTTGAACTCGATGGCGCGGGTGTAGGGCACGTCGGGATCGGAGAAGTTCATGACCGGGCAGCCGAAGTGGTCGTCCTCGTCATAGCGGCGCTCCTTGAAGTCCACGGTCCGCCATTTGAGCTCGCCCAGGCGGTAGTCGAAGTAGCGGTCGACCGGGCCCGTGTAGACCACGGGGACCTGTCCGACCAGAGCATCCCGGTTCCAGGGCTGGGAGTCGTCAAAGAAGTCGGTTTTCAGGCTCACCTGGATGCGCGGGTCGTCGATCATCCTCTCGAACCAGGCCGTGTAGCCGTCCTTGGGCAGGCCCTCCCAAGTGTCCTTGAAGTAGTGGTTGTCGTAGTTGAATCGCACCGGCAGCCGCTTGATGATGGAGGCGGGCAGCTGTGAGGGGTCGGTCTGCCACTGCTTGGCCGTGTAGTTTTTGATGAAGGCCTCATAGAGGGGGCGGCCGATCAGGCTGATCCCCTGATCGTTCAGGTTGCCCGGGTCGGTCCCGGCCAATTCGCCGGCCTGTTGACGAATCAAATCCCTGGCCTGCTGGGGGGTGTAGTGGGCGTGGAAGAACTGGTTGATGGTGCCCAGGTTGATGGGCAGAGGATAGACCTCGCCCTTGTGGGTGGTGTAGACCCGGTGGGTGTAGTCGGTGAACTCGGTGAAGCGATTGACGTACTCCCAGACCTTGCGGTTGGAGGTGTGGAAGAGGTGCGCGCCGTACTTGTGGATTTCGGCCCCGGTCTCCTTATCCATGTAGGAGTATGCGTTGCCGCCGATGTGGTCGCGCACGTCGATGATCTGCACCCGGGCTCCACTGTGCTCGAC
This sequence comes from Bifidobacterium asteroides, assembly GCF_030758775.1. Taxonomy (NCBI): domain Bacteria; kingdom Bacillati; phylum Actinomycetota; class Actinomycetes; order Bifidobacteriales; family Bifidobacteriaceae; genus Bifidobacterium; species Bifidobacterium asteroides. The sequence continues at coordinate 1,882,230 of NZ_CP132384.1, read as the reverse complement.
CGCCTGCTGGGCCACGGTCAGGCCAAACAAGCCAGCGCCTACAATCACCAAATCAGCATCCATGTCAGCCATTCGTCTTCTGCCATCCATCCCTTGTCGCTGTGATGCCGGGGTGCCTATTGTCTATTGTCAGGGTCCGGCATGATCCGTGATCAACCGCTGGAGTACGGCGATCCTGTTGTTTACATGCTAGCGTACGGGCCTGGTTGGGGAAACGGCGGGCGGTGATGTCAACTGAATGCGCACCTGGCATGGAGGGTTCGGTGCTTCTTGGTGGACAAGTGGAATCTGTCTGCTATCATAGTGACTTGCTCTCACGTGGCGTTATGTCACCCAATCCCCCCAGGGCAGGAATGCAGCAAGGGTAAGTGGCCTCTGGCGGGTGCGTGGGAGTTTTTTCATAGTTGTCCTGCCTGGGCTGGCTGAAGTCGTGAAGGGAACGCGTCCGTCGGACGGGGTGTCGGCTGTCGACCCAGGGGTTGGTTAGAGTCTTGAGGTATGACCAACAAGCACAAGCAGGGCGAGGCCCAGGAAACCTGGTACAGGGATCCGAATGAGCAGACCGAAGCGGACGGCAGCCATGTTGACCGGGATCCTTTGACGTCTCGCCCCCGGATTTCGGCTCTGGTTCTGTGCCTGGTCGCCGGCCTGGCCTGCCTGGGTCTGGCGGCTCTGGTCTGGTGGGCAGCTGTGTGGACTGTTCCCGGGCAGACCTATGACGACATGGCCCTGACCAACTTCCGCGGTTTCCTTGATCAGGCGCCCCTTGTCAAGGCTTATCTGGGACTGTTCGCCATGCCCTATGTGACTGTGGTGATCTGCGTGGTGCTGGGCCTTGCAGCCCTGGTGGTTGTTCTGGTCAGGCGCCGGTGGTGGCTGCTCGGCCAGGTAGCCGTTTATGCTCTGGTAGTCTACGGGGCGGCGCGCATTCTCAAGCGCTTCCTGCCTCGCCCGGTGCTGATCCATTCTCAGGCTTCCACAGCCAATTCGGCCCCCTCAGGGCACACCATCCTGGCTTTGGCGGTGGTGCTGGCTCTGCTCTGTGTGGTGCCGCGTGTTTGGAGGGCTCCGGTCGCCTTGGTGGGGTTCGCCTTTGACCTGTCTGTGGGCTGCTCGTTGGTGCAGGGAGGCTGGCACCGCCCCTCAGACGTGGTCATGGGCGTGCTTATTTCGGTCGGTCTCTGCCTCATTGCTCTGGCCGTCACTCGTGGCACCGGGATGGACGTTCCTGGAACCAGGATGTCCTCGGCTTCGATCCAGATTGTCGCCACCTTGATGCTGGTGGCAGGGTTCCTGGGGATGCTCTATGCCTGCTATGTCATTTGGCAGGTCAGCCCTGGTCTGGAGATCGGCGCTCGGTGGGCGGCCTACGGGGTTCATTGCTCGGCCGTCATACTGATGGCCTCCCTTCTGTCGCTGACCCTGGGGCTGGTTCTGGCGCTGAGGCAGATCACGGCCTCGCCTCTGACCAGGATGGGCCTTGTCGGTCGGCCTCCGGCTCCTCCCCAGAATGACTGAAGTCAGTCTCTGAGCGTACCGAACGTCTTTGGTTCATCCACTGTCGACCCCAGGGATCCACACCCGTGCACATGACCCCTTGATTTGCATGGTGACGGAACCTCGTGAGTAAGATGGCGTGCGAAAGACCACAATATAAGGAGAGGCCATGGCATCCGGCAATAAGCTCGTCATTGTTGAGTCGCCAACCAAGGCAAAGAAGATCGGCGGGTACCTGGGTAAGGGCTACACGGTCATGGCCTCGGTGGGTCATATCCGCGACCTGGCCCAGCCATCGCAGATCCCGGCCTCCCAGAAGAAGGCCTACGGCAAGTTCGGCGTGGACGTGAACGATGGCTTCAAGCCCTACTACATCGTGGACGATAAGAAGAAGCACACGGTGTCCGAGCTCAAGAAGGCGCTGAAGAACGCCGACGAGCTCTATCTGGCCACTGATGAGGATCGGGAGGGGGAGGCCATCGCCTGGCACCTGGTCCAGACCCTCAAACCCAAGGTGCCGGTAAAGCGCATGGTCTTTCATGAGATCACCCCAGAGGCCATCAAGAATTCGCTCAAGCACACCAGGGACGTGGATGCCCACATGGTGGATGCCCAGGAGACCCGCAGGGTTCTGGATCGGCTCTATGGCTATGAACTTTCACCGGTGCTCTGGCGCAAGGTGGGTCCGGGGCTGAGCGCCGGGCGCGTCCAGTCTGTGGCGACTCGGCTGATTGTGGAGCGCGAGCGTGAGCGCATGGCCTTTGTCAAGGCCTCCTACTGGGATCTGCTAGCGCATCTGGTGCAGGAGGATGCTAGGGAATCGTCATCGTCGGGCGGTTTTCAGGCGCGGATGATCGGCCTGGGGGATCAGCGGCTGGCGGTCTCCAAGGACTTCACCTCCAAGGGTCAGCTGACGCAGGCTGCAGCCAAGGAGCAGGTCCTGCAGCTGGATGAGCAGCACGCCCGAAGCCTGGCTGAGACGCTGAAAAATCAGGACTTCACGGTGACGGGTATGGAGACCAAGCCCTACCGGCGGCGCCCCCAGCCCCCCTTCACTACGTCTACCCTGCAGCAGACGGCAGGCAACCGGCTGGGCATGAGTTCCCGGGCCACCATGCGCGCTGCCCAGGGGCTCTATGAGAACGGGTTCATCACCTATATGCGTACCGATTCGGTCACTCTCTCCCAGGAGGCCATTGCCGCTGCTCGCAAGGGGGTCGAACGTGAGTACGGGGCCGAGTACCTGTCGGCTGAGTCCAAGCAGTATGTGACTAAGACTGCCGGGGCCCAGGAGGCCCACGAATGCATCCGGCCCGCCGGTTCCACCTTCCACAGGCCCCAGGAGCTGGCCGACCGTCTGGCCCCTGACCAGCTCAAGCTCTACACCCTGATCTGGCGGCGCACCCTGGCTTCGCAGATGGCTGACGCCACCGGTTCCACAGCCACCATTCGCCTGTCGGCGCAGGCGGGCAAGGAGGGCACAGCCCTCTTCCAGGCTTCAGGCACCGTCATCAAGTTCCCTGGCTTCCTCAAAGCCATGGGTGCAGGCTCTGAACAGACTGATGAGGATTCTTCCCTGCCTCCGGTCCAGCAGGGGGACGTGCTTCGTGCCGCCTCCCTAGAACCTGAGGGGCATGAGACCCAGCCGCCTGCACGCTACACCGAGGCATCACTGGTCAAGACCCTGGAAGCCAAGGAGATCGGCAGGCCTTCCACCTATGCCAGCATCATCTCGACCATCATCGATCGCGGATACGTCTACGAGCGTGGTCGCGCGCTGATCCCCTCTTGGCTGGCCTTTTCAGTGGTCAGGCTGCTGGAGACCAATTTCCCCAAGTACGTGGACTACCAGTTCACGGCGCAAATGGAGAACGGCCTGGATATGATCGCCCATGGCAAGGAGCGAGGCAAGGACTGGCTGACCCGGTTCTACTTCGGCTCGGGCCCTGGCGCCGCTCAGAACGCTGACCAGGCTCATCAAGGCTTGCAGGAGCAGGTGGCCCAGTTGGGAGACATCGACGCTCGCAAGATCAACACCATCGAAATAGGCGATGGCCTGCAGGTGAGGGTCGGCCGCTATGGCCCCTATCTTGAGGATACGGCCGACTTGGATGCCGACGGCAACCCCAAGCGGGCTTCGTTGCCACCAACCATGGCCCCGGACGAGCTGACTGTGGCAGCGGGCCATGAGCTGATTGCAGCCAACGCAGGCGGTCCTCGTCAGCTGGGCAAAGATCCGGAGACCGGCGGTCGGGTCGAGGTGCGCAAGGGCCGATTCGGGCCCTACGTGGCCCTGATCAGCCCCGAAGAGGATGCGGCCGAACAGAAGAAGCCTGCCACTAAGACTGCACGGACGGCCAAGCGAACAGGTCCTAAGCCCAAGATGGCCTCGCTCTTCAAAACCATGGATCCGGACACGGTCACCCTGGAGGATGCCCTGAAGCTGCTCAGCCTGCCCAGGACGGTGGGCAGCATCGAGCTGACCGATGCCAAGACTGGAGCAACCAGCCAGGCCACAGTCACAGCCAGCAACGGCCGCTATGGTCCCTACCTGACGGCCACCAAAGCCGACGGCGGCACCGAGACGCGTTCGCTGACCGACGAGGACCAGATTTTCACCATTGACCAGTCCGGGGCCAAGGCCCTCTTCGACCAGCCCAAGTACGGACGGCGTTCCCGGAGCGCGGCCAAGCCTCCTCTTCGTGAGCTGGGTACGGACCCTGACAGCGGCAAACCCGTCACCATCAAGGACGGATTCTACGGCGTCTACATCACCGACGGGCAGACCAACAGGACCCTGCCCAAGCAGTACACGGCCCAGTCCATCGAACCGGAGGTGGCCTTCCGACTGCTGGCAGAGAAGCGTGCGGCCGGACCTGCCAAGCGGCGCGGCCGGACCGCTCGCAAGACGACCGCACGAAAGTCTACTGCCCGCAAGTCGGCCACTCGAGCCCGCAAAACCACAAAGAAGGCCAAGGCCACCAAGACTTCCAAGACTACGGAGCATCAGGCATGAGCGATGGTTTGTTCATTTCCTTCGAGGGTGTGGACGGGGCAGGCAAGACCACCCAGGTCCAACGAGCACACGATTATCTGCAGGAGTGCGGCCTGCGGTCCCTGGTCACCCGCGAGCCAGGAGGCACTCCGGTCGGATTGACCATCCGGGAACTCGTTCTGCACGGCTTGGCCGCCTTTCCTTCTGTTGCCGTGACCGGGGGTACCGACGTGGTTGACGCCTCCGACGATCTGGCCCCCAGGACCGAGGCTCTGCTCTATGCAGCGGATCGTGCCGAGCATGTGGCCCAGGTGGTGCGTCCGGCTCTGGAGCGAGGAGACATTGTGCTCTGCGACCGGTACCTGGATTCCTCAGTGGCCTATCAGGCCGGAGGCCGTGATCTGTCGGCGGATGTGATCCGTCGGCTGAGCCTGTGGGCCAGTCAGGGTTTGCTGCCCAAGCGCACCTACCTGCTGGATGCGGATCCGTCTCAGTCCAAGTCGCGTCTGAATCATGAGCCTGATCGTCTGGAGTCGGCTGGCGACGATTTCCAGCAGCATGTGCGTCAGGCATTTCTGCAGCTGGCTCACAATGAGCCCGACCGGTTCCTGGTTATCGACGCTACCCAGCCCATCGACCAAGTCTGGCAGATCATCCAAGATGATTTGGACAAGTTGGTCGAAGGACGCGAGCCGGATCTGCCGCAGGTTGACGATGAGAATGATGATGCGCAGGACGATGTCGACGATGATGAATCGGCTGCAGGATACGAGGACGATGAGCAGGATGCCGAGTCGGACTGGACTGAGGCTGCGGATGCGTCCGATCAGACACCGGAGGCTGGTCTAGGCCAGGACGACCAGTCCATGGATGCGGGCACAGTCGGCGGGGATGCTGACGACGATTCGATTCCTGCGGATTCACCGGCCCGCTGGCTGCTCCGGTCCCGGCTCCTGCGGAAGACCCGATGAGCGTCTGGGATGCCATTGTGGGCCAGCAGCCCACGGTCGATCTGCTCAAGCGGACGGTGGCCGCTCAGGCGCAGGGCCATGACGAGGTGGCGCAGTCCTGGCTTATCTGCGGCCCTCCTGGATCAGGGCGCTCCAATCTGGCCCGGGCTTTCGCGGCGGCCCTGATCAGTCCGGATCAGGGGCTGAGCGACCAACCCACCCGCGTCACCCAGCAGGTCCTGGCAGGAACCCATCCGGATGTGACCATACTGTCCACCAACAAGGTCACTATCGGCATCAACGAGGTCAGGGAGCTGATCATGACCTCGGAGCAGATGCCTTCAACCTCGCGCTGGCGGGTCATCATCATCGAAGACGTGGACCGGATGCTGGAGCGGACCACCAACGTGCTGCTCAAGGAGATCGAGGAGCCGGCTGAGCACACTATCTGGCTCCTGTGTGCACCCAGCGCCCAAGATGTGCTGCCCACCATCCGCTCGCGGACCAGGGTGCTCAACCTGGCGGTGCCGTCCAACACTGCTGTGGCCGATTTCCTGACCGATCAGGTGGGTGTGGACCGGCCTCTGGCCGCCAAGGCCGCCCGTCTGGCTCAGGGGCATATCGGCATCGCCCGTCTCTATGCCACCAAGAGTCAGGTCCTGGCCGACCGCGATGAGCTGGTGGTAGGTCTGCTGGGTCTGCGGCGTGCCTCGGATGCCGTGATCCTGGCAGCTCGGGTGGTTGATGCGGCCCGCGATCAGGCCACCGCCACCGTGGACGATGAGGTGGCCAGGGACGAGCGGGAGTTTCGGCAGATCAACGGGCTCAGGGACAAGGAGCGCATTCCCCGGCAGCTGCGCGGGGCCTACCATGCCTTGGGGGGCAAGGATCAGGTCCGTCGGCGGGTCACCAGGCTGACCCGGGATGTGCTGGACCGCAATCTGAGCACCCTGGCCAGCGTCTACCGGGATGTGGGCGTCCTGCAGAACGGTGCCGAGGAGAAGGCCGGCTTGGTCAACCTGGAGAATCGGGCGGCAATTGCCGATCTGTCCGTCAGACTCTCCAGGCAGGGGGCTATCGACCGCATTCAGCTGATCGCCCGGGCTCGCAGGAGACTGGCTGCCAACGGTTCGCCACTCCTGGACTTCGAGGCCCTTTTCTGCACCCTGCTGGTCTGAGTGCAAACCCAAGGGTTCATCAGGCGAAAGTGCCTGGCGAGGTCATGTCGCTGCTGCCGATCCTTGGCGACCAGGTCGATTCCCTGCACTCCAGTGCCGGCGGCAGAGCCACGTGGGATGGCAGAATGGACTGTCCCTTGGCGTCGATCAGCCGCAGGGCCTCCTGGACGATGCCCTCCAGGGGAGTCTTGACTGCGGTCAAGGTCGGACTGCTGACCAGGCAGGCCGGGCTGTCCACGAAGGCGGCCACCTTGACTTGGTCGGGAACCCGGAAGCCCAGTTGGTTGCAGGCCATCAGAGCGCCCAGAGCCAGCGAGTCGTCCCCGCAGATGATGGCATCGGGACGGTCGTTTCCCCCGCTGAGCATGGTTACGACGGCATCGTGGCCGCGTTGCATGCTGCATGGGCCGAACTGGACCCAGTCCGGCTGAGGAGTCATCCCCAAGGTGTTGGTCAGGGTGGAGAAGGTCGTGAAGAGCTCGGTGGCAGCGCTGGTGCTCAGCTCGCGGCTCAGATAGGCCACAGCGTGCGCGTTCTGTTCTGCTAGGTGGGCGATGATCAGCCGCATGGAGGCGGCCTGGTCCGTGCCGACCCAGCTGGTGTGGTAGGAGACCGGTCTGCCGCCGACCTGAACGATGGGCAGCCCGGATGGCAGGTCGGCGGGCATGCCGACCGGATCGTCGTCCAGCGAAGGAACGACGATGATTCCTTCGACCTGTCGGGCCGCCATGGACCTGATAGCCGCCTCGCGCTCCTGGTCGCCCCTGACGGATATGACCAGCAGGTAGCGGCCCTGCTCGGTCAGCCTTCTGCTGAGCAGATCCAGGATGGACCCGTCTAGGCCGGTGGAGGTGCCGCACAGAACCAACCCTATGGTTCTGCTACGGTCCGAGCGGAGCGCGCTGGCAGCAAAGTTGGCCGAATAGTTGAGCTTCTCGGCCGCAGCTCTGACCCGGCGGCTGATGTCGTCATTCTTGCGTCTATGGCCGGAAAGGACGCGGGACACAGTCGCCGTCGAAACTCCGGCCAGAGCTGCGACGTTGGCAATGGAAGGCTTATTGTCCGCCGTGTTTCCCATTGGTTCCCTCGAAGGTCCTCTCCACGGATGTCGGCTGCGGCTGGCGGTGGCGTTACTCGGCCTGGGTCAGCTTGGTGACCAAGGAATCGGCCACGGACTCGGCATCGTCACCATCGACGGTCACGGTGACCTTGTCGCCCTTGGCGATGCCCAGGCTCATGACCATCAGAATGCTGCCGGCGTCCACGGGATTGCCCTCGCCCTTGGCTATGGTGACCTTGCATCCACTGGATGCGGCGGCCTGCGAGAATTCCGAAGCGGGCCTGGCGTGAATGCCTACCGGGTCGGTGATGACGGTGGAACGTTGTGCTGTTGCCATGATGACCAGTTCTCCTGAAGATACGGCCGGTCTTGTTGAACCGGCATGTCGAGTGATGAATACGCTGGTTATCTTACCACTGTCAAAAAGGAATTACAGAAAACGATTACCGTTGAAAAACAAATGAATTTGTGTATACTGAACATCGTTGCTTAAAGAACGTTTCCACTGCCGTTGCTCAGCTCGCCTCAGGGGCGGCCTACACGCAGTGGCCAGGCACTAAGGAGTGCGACATGGAGATCCAAGGCGTGGGCATTGGCCGCGGCGTTGCCGTTGGCCCGGTTATCCATATGGCGGCCGGACTGGATGTGCCCGGTGATGAGACTAGGCCTGAGAACCTGACAGCGGATGCTGAATTCGGCAGGGTCGAATCCGCTCTGGCATCAGTCAACAAGGATCTGCTTGCGCGCGCCAAGGCGGCCCAGGACGGGCAGGGGGCCAAGGATGCCGCTCCGATACTGACTGCTCTGGCACAGATGGCCCAGGATCCGGCCCTGAAGACTTCGATCCGATCCCTGCTGGATGGTGGCAAAACCGCCGAGCGATCCGTCTATGAGGCTTTCGCCGACTTCGAAGGCAAGCTCCAGGCCATCGGCGGCTACATGGGGGAGCGGGCCAACGATCTGCATGACGTGGGCCAGCGTGTCATCGCCAATCTGCTCGGGGTACCGGCCCCGGGCGTGCCGGAAAGCGACAAGCCATTCGTCCTGGTCGCCCCTGACCTGTCCCCGGCCGACACCTCCAGCTTGGACATGACCAAGGTGCTGGCCATCGTCACCATCGAGGGCGGTCCGACCAGCCATACCGCCATTCTGGCCCGGTCCAGGGGGATCGTCGCTGTCGTAGGCGCCCAGGATGCAGCAGGGCTATCCGACGGACAGACGGTCATCGTCGATGCCGCAGCCGGTAAGGTGACGGCCGATCCCACCTCGGAGCAGATCGAGAAGGCTGAGCAGGCCCGTCGCGAAGCTGATCAGGCCAAGGCTTTGCGAGGCCGTCCCGGTCAGCTCAAGGATGGAGCCAAGATCCCTCTCCTGGCCAATGTCGGTAAGCCTGCGGATGCTGATCCGGCCCTGGAGTACGGAGCCGAGGGCGTCGGACTCTTCCGCTCGGAGTTCCTCTTCCTGGGCAACGAGCAGGCGCCCGGCATCGAGGAGCAGGCCAAGGCCTACCGTGCTCTTCTTGAACGCTTCCCTGGCCGTAAGGTGGTCATCCGTCTGCTGGATGCCGGGGCCGATAAGCCTCTGCCCTTCCTGACCCAGGCCGACGAGCCCAATCCCGCCCTGGGGCTGCGTGGTCTGCGCACACTCAAGGTCCACAGCCAGGTCCTGGAGGATCAGCTGGAGGCCTTGGCCCGGGCCGATGCCGAGACCGATGCCGACCTGTGGGTCATGGCGCCCATGGTTGCCGACGAGCATGAGGCCGACTACTTCGTCCGTCTGGGCAAGAGCAAGGGGCTCAAGCGCGTGGGCGTCATGGCCGAGGTTCCCTCGATTGCCTTGATGGCCGACAAGGTGGCCAAGGTGGCCGACTTCGTCAGCATCGGTACCAACGACCTGACCCAGTACACGCTGGCCGCCGACCGCACGCTGGGTTCGGTCGCCTCCTATCAGACCGCCTGGCATCCTGCCGTCCTCAGGGCCATCAAGCTCATCGCTGATGCCGGTCAGGCCAATAACATGCCTGTCGGAGTCTGCGGCGAGGCTGCTGCCGATCCGGACCTGGCCGTAGTTTTGGCCGGCATCGGCGTGACCAGCCTGTCCATGACTCCGGTCGCCCTGGATGATGTCCGCGCCGAACTGGCCAAGCACACCATGGACGAGGCCAAGGCGCTGGCCGCCAGGGCTCTGGACGGGGAGTTCTATCATCCCCAGGGGTGGTGAGCAGTCGGCCGGATTCACACAAATCCACCGGATCCGGTGCAATCGAGCAAGTCAAACAGCACGAGCAAGGAGCAGACATGACGGATTTCCAAGCCTTCCTTCCCGACACATCCTTCGCCCTGGATGTGCCGGCGACTGACTGGCGGGATGCCATCCGCGAGGCGGGCGATAGGCTGGTGGCCTCCGGGTTCACCACCGATGCCTACACGGATCAGATGATTGAGACCGTCGAGAAGATGGGTCCCTACATTGTTATCGCCCCCGGTCTGGCTCTGGCCCATTCCCGGCCCAGCGAGGCGGTCCTGGGAACCGGCCTGAGCTGGGTAAGGCTGTCCACGCCTGTCGAGTTCGGCAACAAGGCCAATGATCCGGTCTCCCTGGTGATCGGTCTGGCCGGACGGGATGAGCAGGAGCACCTGCAGGTGATGTCCGCCATCGCCGGTGCTCTGACCGACGCGAAAAAGACCCAGCAACTGGCCAAGGCCGGCACCCCTGGCGAGGTCCGCGCCATTCTTCAATCGTGAACAAGAAGCAGTAAGAGCAAACAAGGAACAAAGGAGCAACTCATGGATATTCTCTGCGTATGCGGCAACGGCATCGGCACATCGGTCCTGCTCAAGGTCAACGTCGAGCAGGTGGCATCGGAGCTGGGCATGGATGTGACTGTGACCACCTCTGACGCGGGCAGCGCCAAGGGCACGGCCAACATGAACGACCTGGTGCTGACCTCGCCTCAGCTGGCGCCCGAGCTGGAGGGGACCACTACTCCGGTCGAGACCGTCCAGAACTTCATGGACAAGGACGAGATCAAGGGCATTCTGGAGCAGTACGCCGACTGATGCCCCCCGGCGGGCATTCATCATCGCCAGGCCGATGGAACGCCCGCTCTTTCGAGTTGAGAACTAGAGAGAATAGTTAAGGACAAATAATGAATGTCTTCCTTGCGGTGCTGAACTTCATCAGCCAGGAGATTCTGAATGTGCCCGCCTACCTGATCGGCATTGTGGCGGCCATCGGCCTGATCGCCCTGAAACGGAGCGCAGGCCAGGTCATCTCAGGTGCCCTCAAGGCGGCCATGGGCTATCTGATTCTGGGTGCCGGCGCCACTGTGGTGACCAACGCCTTGGATCCCTTCGGCAAGCTGGTCTTCAAGGCCACTGGCGCCCACGGGGTCGTCCCCACCAACGAGGTGATCGTGGCCCAGGCCTCCAGCCAATTCGGCGCTGCCTCTGCCTACATCATCGTGCTCAGCTTCATCGTCATGATCCTGCTGGCACGGTTCACTCCGCTCAAGTACGTCTTCCTGACCGGCCACCATATGGTCTTCATGTCCACCCTGCTGGCCCTGGTCCTTTCGATCGGGTTCGGCAAGGGCAACAACCTGCTCATCGTGCTGATCGGCTCCCTGCTCATGGGCGTGATCATGGTCGCCATGCCAGCCTTCGCCCAGCCGTACATGAACCGGGTGACCGGCAGCGACAAGCTGTCCATCGGCCATTTCAACACCTTGGGATACGTGGTCTCGGGCGCGGTCGGCAGTGCTGTGGGCAAGAAGTCGCGTTCCACCGAGGACATCGACTTCCCCAAGGGGCTGAGCTTCCTGCGTGATTCCATGGTCTCCACCACCCTGCTCATGGTCGTCCTCTACCTGGTCTTCGCTGTCTGGACCGCCTTTGTGGTGCCGGCCAAGGCCGCTTTCGCGGTCTTCCCATCGCACCCGGCCAACTGGGGAGCCTTCTTCATGGCCGCCTTCGCCCAGGCTTTGCAGTTCGGCATCGGCGTGAGCATCATCCTCTACGGCGTCCGCATCATCCTGGGCGAGCTGGTGCCCGCCTTCCAGGGCATCGCCAACAAGGTGGTCCCCGGCGCCCGTCCTGCACTGGACATCCCCATTGTCTTCCCCTACGGTGCCAACGCATCCCTGATCGGCTTCCTGGCCTCCTTCGCCGGTGGTCTGGTGGCTCTGGTCATCATCGCCGTCTGGCTCGGGCCTGTCTGGGGTCTGGCCCTGATCCTGCCGGGCATGGTGCCCCACTTCTTCGATGGCGGCGGTGCCGGTGTCTTCGGCAATGCGACCGGCGGCCGCATCGGAGCCGTGGTCGGCGGCTTCATCAATGGTCTGCTGATCACCTTCCTGCCGGCCATCCTGATGACGGTTCTGGGCAGCTTCGGCCTGTCCAACGCCACCTTCGGCGATGCCGACTTCGCCTGGTACGGCACCGTGGTCGGCAAGCTGGCCCAGCTGGGTATCCCCGCCGGGGCCGTGGTCCTGGTGGTCCTGGCTGTGGTGATCTTCGCCCTGGCCTGGATCTGGCAGGTCAAGGTGGTCAACACCGGATGGATGCCTGCCGCCAAGCATGCTGAGTTCATCGCTGATGTCGAGGCTAAAGAGAAGGAGGCCAAGGCTCAGGCTCGTGCAGCCGCCAAGGCCGCCCGCGCCGAGGCCAAGGCCGCCAAGGCAGCAAAAGCCGAATAGGCATGTGCAAGCGCGCCCTGCAGGCGCCAGGAGAAAGGTCCTGCTGATTTCTTTCTCCGTCCCAACTCAGAGTCGCCCGTTTCCTTTCTGCGTGGAGGGAAACGGGCGACTCTTGTATTTTGACCCAGCGCGATGGGCTTTATTGCTCCAAGCGTCTTTAACGGATGAACTTGACCCCGTCACTGGAGCGGGCGAGAATCGAACCATGAGGATTATCACAGATTTCGGCACCATTCCCGATCGGTACGCCAAGCGTGCCCCGCAGTCCCTTACGCGCAAGGGACGTCCTGTAGTCTCCTTCCCCTTCCGGCTTGAGGATGTACCCCAGGAGGCTCGTTACCTGCATTGGATGCTGGTGGATCCTGATTCCGTGCCGGTCTGCGGCTTCCCTTGGATCCACTGGTCCCTGGCCAATCTGCCTGTTGGCGCTCTGGCCGCCCTGCAGCCTGATGAGGCTGACAGTTCTGTTCTGGCCATTCCCGAGGACTTCTCCAGAAACCTGCCCAATCTGATTCCCGGTGTGCCTCAGGGCCGGACTTCGGCCGCCTCCCCGCTGGTCATGGAGGAGGAGATCGCCGACGATCCCGCCGTGCTCATGCGCTACAACGGCCCCACCCCTCCAGATCAGGTTCATGACTATGTGCTGTCGGTCTGGGCCACGAAGGAAGCTCTGCCGAATCTGGAGGAGGGATTCTGGCTGAACGCCCTGGTCCATGCCGTTCATTCCGCCCAGCCTGTAGCCGCTGCAGCTCGGGTTTGGCTGCCAGCCGATGCATGAGAATTTGATTTAGCGCACATCCCCTGATATTGGGACCGATATTGGGGCGGTCTGGCACTAGAGTGAGGCCATGCCCCAAGTGCGCAGACGGCCGTCATCCCTGCCTGCCCACGCAGTCGGTTGGAACGGCATTCCCCGGCATCCGGACTGGTGATGACAGTTGACCGCAATCAGACAAAGGAAGACGCTTATATGCCCTGCACCACGCTTCTGATAGGCAAGCACGCCAGTTATGACGGATCCACCATCATCGCCCGAAATGAGGATTCAGCCAACGGGGAGTTCCGTCCCAAGCGCTTCGTCCTGGTCGCTCCCGACCAGCAGCCACGGCACTACCGCAGCGTGATCAGCCACTTGGAGATGGATCTGCCCGAGGACCCCATGCGTTACACCTCGGTGCCCAATGCCGTGCTCGACCAAGGGCTATGGGCCGAAGCAGGCGTCAACAGCGCCAACGTGGCCATGTCAGCCACTGAGACCATCACTACCAACGAGCGTGTGCTGGGCGCCGATCCGCTGGTGGAACTCACCCCCGCCCAGGGCCGTCCGGGCGATGAAGGCTACCTGGCCGAGGTACCCGGGGGCATCGGCGAGGAGGACCTGGTCACCATCGTCCTGCCCTATATCCGCTCGGCGCGGGAGGGTGTCCTGCGGCTGGGTTCCCTTCTTGAGCGCTACGGCACCTATGAGATGAATGGCATTGCCTTCAGCGACGTGGACGAGATCTGGTGGATGGAGACCATAGGCGGCCATCACTGGATCGCCAAGCGGGTGCCCGATGACTCTTATGTGACCATGCCCAACCAGCTGGGCATTGACGAGTTCGATCTGGACGACGCCTTCGGGGAACAGACCGATCACCTTTGCTCGGCCGACCTGCGGGAGTTCATCGCCGACAACCACCTGAATCTTGCCGTGGAGTCGGCCTCGCCCTTCAATCCGCGTGATGCCTTCGGATCCCATAGCGATTCGGATCATGTCTACAACACGCCCCGGGCCTGGTATATGCAGCGCTTCCTCAACCCCTATGACGAGATCTGGGACGGACCGGATGCCGATCATGCCCCCACCAGTGACAACATCCCTTGGTGCCGCCAGCCCGAGCGTCTGATTACCGTGGAGGATGTCAAGTATCTGCTCAGCTCCCACTACCAGGGCACGCCCTACGATCCCTATGGGCGGACCGGCGACGAGCACACCAAAGGGCTCTACCGGCCCATCGGCATCAACCGCAACGACCAGCTGGCCCTGATCCAGCTGCGCCCCTACCGGCCTGAATCCTGCCGGGCCATCCAATGGATGTCCTACGGATCCAACGCCTTCAATGCCTTGGTTCCTTTCTATGCCAATGTGGATCGGACGCCCGACTATCTGGCCAACGCCACTGACCGGGTCTCCACTGACAGCCTCTACTGGTCGGATCGGCTGATCGCCGCCCTGTGCGATTCCGAATTCGCAGGCACCTCGGCGGCTGTCGAGCGTTACCAGCAGAGCGTGGGCGGCGAGGGCCACCGGCTGATTGCCGCCGCTGACGAGCAGGTGGCACGGCTGGAGGGCGCCGACCAGGGCACCGACAACGCCGAGGTGCGCCAGGTGCTGGAGGCCGCCAACCAGGACATGGCCGACCGTCTGCGCAAACAGACCGATGACCTGCTTGGCCAGGTGCTCTACACGGTCAGCATGGGCATGCGCAACGGCTACCACCTGTCCGACAACTGAGCCATCCGATTTGCAAAAACCATTAAGGAGGAGAGCCTCATGAGGGGTTTCGATGATTATGTCAGGCCATATGGCTTGTTTGACAAGATCGATGCCTTCGGCTATTTGAAGGATCTGAGGGAGCATCCGGATATGCCGCGCAAGCAGGGCCGAGTGCTGTTGGTGACCGCCGACACCCCGCTCAAGGCTTCGCGAGGGGAGGGCAAGACCACGACCACCATCGCCCTGATCGACGCTCTGCGCGCCCGGGGGGTGGATGCTGCGGCCGTCCTGCGTCAGCCCAGCATGGGCATCACCGCAGCTGGATCCAAGGGTGGCGCCTCCGGTGGCGGCAAGTCTTCCCTGACGCATCCTGAGCTGGTGGACTGGGGTCTGTGCGGGGAGATGGCGGCTATCGAATCCGCACAGAACCTGTTGGTCTCCTTTGCAGAGAAGGCTGTGGACGAGGGCCGGCTGGACACCGTCCTGGTGCCCCGGGTCAGCGAGGTGCCTTCGCGGTCCCTGCGGCAGATCACTGTGGACCGAGGCAAGGGCGATCTGCCCGAGCGGACCGTGCTGACGCCAACCTGCGA
Source organism: Bifidobacterium asteroides (assembly GCF_030758775.1). Taxonomy (NCBI): domain Bacteria; kingdom Bacillati; phylum Actinomycetota; class Actinomycetes; order Bifidobacteriales; family Bifidobacteriaceae; genus Bifidobacterium; species Bifidobacterium asteroides. The sequence goes on along the minus strand of NZ_CP132384.1, from coordinate 1,866,785 downwards.
GCTCATGCAGATCGTCGTGCTCTCCCGGAGCATGGAGGAGATAGAACGGCGTGTTGCCGCCATGGTTGCGGGGACCCTGGACGGTCGCCCGGTCACCTTTGGTGAGTTTGTGGACCTGTGGCGGATCACCGGCATTCTGACCGACGCGGTCAAGCCTGCCTTCACTCAGACCCTGGAGGGTTCACCGGTCTATGTGCATGGCGGGCCTTTCGCCAACGTCTCCATCGGCATCCCCAGCCTGGTGTCCGTGGAGATGGCCTGCGCCCGGCACGACGTGGTCGTCGTCGAGGCGGGCTATGGAGCTGATGCCGGTGCCCAGAAGTGGCTGGACATCGCCGCCCGCGAATATGGGGCCCAGTGGCCTGCCGCCGCAGTGGTCGTCACCCGTGCCACCACTTGGCGGGACGATCCCAAGCTGCGCTGGCGCTATCCCTTCCACGTGCATCGTCTGGAGGGACTGGGCATCCCCACCTTCCCGCTGATCAACCTCTGGGAAGGCGAGGACGATCAGGTGGATTCCCTGCGGGAGACGGCCGACGGTCTGGGCTTCCGCAGGCCTATGGCGGGCAACCTCTTCCGTGATGGGGGCAAGGCCCTTGAGCCTCAGCTGGATGATCTGATCAAGGCCTTGCAGGAGCCTGCGAAGGGCCAGGCGGATACGGCCAGCCTGCATGATATGTCCGTGCCGGATCGGATTCGCTGGATCGCCAAGAGCGCCTACGGGGTGCCGGCTGATCGGGTTGTTGAGCGTGAGGGCTTCCAGGACAGCCTCCAGGCGGCCTCAGACTTGTGCAGCAAGGCAGGCATCTCTCTCGAGGATCTGGTGGTGGTGGCGGTCAAGTCGCCGGCCACCATGACCGACGATGACCGAGCCGACCAGGACAAGCGCACAGTCACTCTAAAGAAGGTTGAGGCCCATACGGGGGCCGGTCTCCTGCAGGTGAACCTGACCACCTCCCTGACCACGCCCATGCCCAAGATCGTCTGAGCGGGCTATGCATGGATTCGGCAGACCCGTGACGCGCCGTGTTGCGGGTCCGCAGAAACCGTGTATAGTATCTACTTGGCTCTTGAAAGTGCCCTGCCCCTATAGCTCAGTTGGCTAGAGCAGCTGACTCTTAATCAGCGTGTCCGGGGTTCGAGCCCCCGTGGGGGCACAGAGTCAAAGCCCTACAGCCGCAAAGGCTGCAGGGCTTTTCCTTTATTCGAACCAAGGCCCGCAAGCTCCAAAATGTATACTAAATGTATACTAAATTGCAGCAGGGGAATTCTGGCACTCTCGACCTAAGATGAGACCTTGCCGAAGCGGGACGCTTTGAGGTCTGTTGATTAATCGGCTGGCGTGTTCCTCACGTTGCCTGTCTGCCGCCCTTTACCTACGCGGCGGTGGTCGTGAGGTATCTTGATGATGGCAGAAGAGCAGGGGGCCTGCTCTCTTGGGTAGGCATAAGGGGGCTGGCGTTGACGTATGTGACCATTCGCGATGTGGCCGAGCGGGCGGGGGTATCGCCTACCACCGTCTCGCAGATCCTGCACGGCAAAGGCCGTTTTTCACGAAAGACCAGAGACTTTGTGTTGAGCATGGTCAAGTCCATGGGTTACGTGCCTGACTCCCGGGCCCGGGCCATGCGCTCTGATCCGGTCAAGACCGTGGGGCTGCTGGTGCCGGACTTGCGCAACGCCTATTTCGCCGACATGGTCGCCTCCATGGAGGAGGAGCTCTATGCCCGCGGCATTTCGACGCTGATTGGTTCTTTCGGCGAGGATTCGGCGCGACAGGACTCTTTTTTGCGCAACATCATGGGCCAGCGGATCGATGGGGCCATCGTTGTGCCCAAGGGGGTGCCCACCCATGGCATCGAGGATGTAGTCAGGTGGGGGCTGCCCCTGGTCTTCGTGGATCGACGGGTGCCAGGTCTGGCTTCGGTGCCTTACATCGTTTCGGACCCCAGCCAGGGTATACGTCAGGCCCTGCAGGCCCTTTTTCAGAAAGGTCATCGACGCGTCGGATTCGTCTCGCATTCCTCGCTGGCTTCGACCACCCTCTATGAGCGGGAGAGCGCCTTCCGTGAGCTGACTGCCGAGATGATGCCGGATTGTGACTGCCCGGTCGTGGATTGCCAGGGGGAGTATGACTCGCGTGTGGCGGGGCTGGATGTGCTGATGGCCCACCAGGTCACGGCTGTCATCTTCGGCTACTCGCCGGACGCCATCACCATGATCGGGCTGATGCAGAAGCGTCAGCTCGTCATTGGCGTGGACATCTCGGTGGTTTCCTTTGATGACATCGAGGTCTTTCGGCTTATGACTCCGCAGGTGTCGGTCATATCCCAACAGGCCCAGGAGATGGGTCGCCGAGGTGTGCGGGAGGTGCTGGAGCTGATCGGGGCCCGTGAGGATGCCGCTGACGATGACGGGAAGGTTGCTTCGCCACAAGAGGCCAACGACAGCAGGGAGCGGCACATGGTCGCTATTCCTACCATCTTCATTGCCAGGGATTCGATCGGCCCGATGCATCGGAACTGATTGCAAGGCCTTATACCATACCTGATATTGGATATCCGGTATTGACGCGCCGCTGTTGACAGCGATGATTTAACGTTTTATCGTAATCATACGACAGCGATAAAACGTTAAACCAATGGCGTGAACGCTGTACACCGGATGATGATGAAGCGTCGACTTTCCGTGGAATTGCGGGGGAGAGTAATGCCGGCCATCAACCTCACGGTCACGGCGACCGAGCGGTGGATGACCGCTGATGCGGGAATCGATGCTGACGAGAATGTCGCGTGACAGCTCGTCTGATTCCGGTTGACGGAAGTTCCGAGAGGAACGGAAACGAGGAAATCAATGGAGAGCCGGAAGAAATCAATTCTATGCGTTGACACGGGTGTGGACGATGCCCTCGCACTTTGCTATGCCCTGTCTCACGAGGATCTTGACCTGATCGGGATCTGTGCCTCCTATGGCATGGCTACTGTCCCCAAGACCTACTCCAACACCAAGCACATTGTGAGCATGATGGGTCGAGAAGACATCCCAGTCTATATGGGTAGTGAGAAGCCCTTGAGCCGTACCCGTGAATACAACGGCATGTTTCATGGCATGGATGGTCTGGGTAATCAAAATCTGCCCGACATCAGTGGTGACGCCCAGCCCGAAGAATCCATAGACTTCATCATCAACAGCATCAAACAGTATGGTGATGATCTGCAGATTATCACCACAGGTCCCATGACTGATATGGCCAAGGTGCTCATGCGCTTTCCCGAAGGCACTATACCAACTTTTACATTAGTGAGTATGGCGGGTGCGGCTATTACGCCCGGTAACAGCGGCCCCTATGGGGAGGCTAACGCCAAGGCCGATCCGGAGGCTTCTAAAATCGTGCTGGAGTCTGGTGTAAACCTCACCATGGTTGGTTTGGATGTCACTAGGAAGACTCTGCTGACCAAGGAAAATCTGGAAGTCTGGCAAGGTTACGATACGCCCATGGCGCATGTGCTGAGCACGGCTGTTGAGTTCTACCTAGCTGAGTATAAGAAGTATCACCCGTATCTGGCTGGATGTGCATTGCATGATCCCCTGGCCGTCGGCGTGGCCATTGATCCGAGTCTGGTCACCACAATTCCCATGAATATGACTGTGACCACAACCGGCGAGGCGATTGGGAACACTATTGAAAATCTCGACAAGGTCGCGGAAAAACCGACGACCAAAGTCGCACTGCTGGTCGATGCCGACCGGTTCATGAAGGATTTCTATGGCCACGTCAACGCGGCCCTGCAGTGAGTAGAGGGAATGCAATGAACGAGACAACTCAAAAGCAGCGTGAGGAGTCGCTGATTCTCAAAGCGATGCCTTTTATGATTTTTCTCTGCTTCATGCAGGTGTTCAGCGATCAGATGTTTGGGATCGTGTCGCCTGATATCGCCAAAACTTTTACGCTGACGCCGGCTCAGGTAGGTTGGTTGACGACTATCGCCTCGTTGGTTTTCGGGGTCGGAGGAGCAATTTACTCGACTCTGTCAGATGATGTGTCACCTCGGAAATTATTTACTTTTGGAACTGTGATGTTCGGCTTGGGGTCTCTGTTGATGGTGGCCTTGCAGTTCTCCTTCTGGCTGATTATCGTCGCCAGGTCCATCCAAGTAGTGGGTGCAGCGGTTATACCGGGCTGCTTCGTGGTTTTTGTGCGCAAGTATCTGTCTGCTGATAAACAAGCGAAGTATCTAGGCTTCAATACAGCCATGTTCCAGCTCTCAGCCGCTCTAGGCGCTGTGTTTGGCGGCATGATCAGCAAGTACATGTCTTGGCAGGTTACGATGATCATCCCTGTTCTGGTGCTGGTCGCACTTCCTGCTTTGCGCAAATATTTGCCTGACACAGCCAAAGCTGATGAGGGACATACATCTCAGCGAATCAATATTCCATCGGTCATTGTTTTCTCTGCAGCGTTCGCATTGATCTTGCTGGCCATTAACAAGAACACTCTTCTATGGTGGGGAATAGCCGTGCTGGGTGTGGTTGTTTACGTGATTTGCTCGAAACTCGTTTCCAATCCCATTATTGATATTGCGCTGTTCAAGGTGCCCAAGCTGGTAACGGGTTCTTTGGTGGGTGCCATCGTCTATGGGACGCAGTCGGCTTTCTTCTTCGTCTTCCCGTTCCTGATGCAGGCCAATTATGATGTCAGCAGCGCCACAGTCGGCATGATGTATCTGCCGGCTAATATCTGTGCCTTCTTGTCAGGCATGTCCTCAGGTTTTATCACCAATAAGGTCGGTGCCAAGAAAGGCTTCCAGATCGGGTGCGCGGTTATTCTGCTCTCGCAGCTAATGTTCGGTTTCTTCATGGGTGGCAATATCGCCTTTATGTGGGTGGCGTTGGTGCTCTTCGGTGTTGGGTACACCATCATTTATCCTGCCTACAATTCAATCCTGCCTAATGCGTTACCCAATGAGGTAGTCGGACGTGGTATGGCGGTCAACAATCTGCTAAAGCGACTGGTGCTTACGGCTATGATCGCCGCCTCAGGTGTGCTCATTTCCGGGTGTGCCCTAGGCAAGCGGTTGGTGCCGACCATGGGCCACACGGATAAATCATTCATCTATTCCAATGTCTGCTTCATCTTTGCGGTGGTCATTGTCATAGGCATGGTGTCCTACTACTTCGTCTTCAAGAACGTGGAAGAGGACAAGCAGCAGGCCTAACGAGAATATTGCGAATTCATCGGCATTCCATGACTGGTTCCCTGCTGTCCTTTGGACTGGTGGGGAACCTGGCATGGACCCGTAGCGCTGGGAGTGTATCTCTTGGCGCGGGAAGGAACCATGATGAAACGTGGTTTGCGATATGACTTCTCGCTGCTGGCCCTCCTGCTCATACCAGTAGGCGTTTCGGTCAACGTGGTGGGTTATCAGCTGTCCTCGATTCTGAAATTCCCTATCTTCATCGATCAGATAGGTACTCTCTTTGTGTCAATGCTCGGCGGGCCCTGGGTGGGCTTGGTGACGGGACTCATGGGCAATGTAATCAACGGCATGCTCAATCCTGTGGCCTTCCCCTATGCTTTGGTTGCCATGACTACAGGGTTTGTGGCCGGACTGCTCTCCCGCTGGCGGTGGTATACGAACATCATTGGCGCAGTGGCCGCCTGCTTCGTGATCAGCATTGCGGCGGCCGTGGTCAAGGCGCCGGTCACCATAGCTGTTTTTGGCGGAGTTACTGGCGCCGGTAGCGATCTGCTGACGGCAGCCTTGCTGGTGACGGGGACTAGCCTGATCAAGTCGGTTTTTTCGACCAGCATCTTCACCGCAGTGGCCTCTACAGCCATCGATGTTTCGGTCAGTTGGGTGATTCTGCGCAAATTGCCGGACAGGTTCCTGATCAAGTTCAATTACGGATCCCCTTATGTCAGGAAGGTCGCCACGGCATCATGACTGGTTTCATAGATCGACTGTATCCCTCCTCCAAGGCAGCCATGGTGCTGCTTGCCATCATTGTCGGCATCTTCACTCCTGGGTACATTCTGCAATATGCCATGTTCCCAGTCTTTCTGCTGCTGGCAATCATGGCCGGTAACGGCATGAGGTTCTTCAAGGCCTTTCTCTCGTCCGTCGGTACGGTCGTCCTGGTGATCTTCCTGGTGCAGGTCTTCATTGTCCGCTATCCAGACAGCGCGCATATCTGGGCGTTCATTGCTTTGTCTCCTACCGGTCTGGACAAGAGCCTGGGAATCACTTCCAGAATCGTATCCAGCGCTTCGGCCATCATGTGGTACTTCCAGGTGACCACGCCCAAGGACATGGTCTACGCCATGGAACAAGCGCATTTGCCCAAGAAGGTTACCTTTGTGATCATGTCGACCATTGGCATGGTTCCTCAGGTGATCAATCGTTCCAGGACCATTATGGATGCGCAGAAATCCCGCGGCATCGAGACCGAGGGCAACGCCTGGGCACGGGTGAAGTCCTTCGTGCCCATGTTGGGACCATTGATTTTCTCCCTAATTCAGCAGACCGAGGAACACGCTCTGGCATTGCAGTCACGGGCCTTTCTGGCGCCTGTTCCCAAGACCTCCCTTTATCGCCTCGACAAGCACACGATCGATCGGGGGATTCAGGTGATCTGCCTGCTGCTGTTGATTCTGTTCATCGTCTGGAGGGTCTGGAAATGAGTGTCATCAGTCTGGAACATGTGGGATACCGTTATCCTCTGGGCTATGAGGATGCCGTGCATGATGTCTCCTTCCAGGTGGAGCAGGGGCAGGTCTGCGCGCTTCTGGGTGCCAATGGGTCGGGGAAGACCACTATCTGCAATCTGATCCGCGGCTTCATACCGCGCTTTTACCGGGGAGAGCCGACGGGTCAGGTTCAGCTGGCCGGAAGGCCTGTGGAGCAATACGATGACGCGGAACTGACTGAAACCGTCGGCTACTCCTTTCAGAACCCTTTTACGCAGATGTCCGGTGTCAAAGACAATGTGCGGGAGGAGATCGCCTATGCGCTGGAGAACCTCGGCATAGAGAGGGAGGCGATGGTCGCGCGCGTGGATGCCATGATTGATCTGCTTCACCTGGACGACATCGCCGATGCCAATCCTCTGGAGCTTTCCGGAGGGCAACGGCAGCGAGTGGCCATTGCCGCGGTGCTGGTGACGGACCCACCCATTGTCGTTTTGGATGAACCGACCTCTCAGCTGGATCCGCAGAGCACAGAGGATGTATTCAACATCATCGCTCTGCTCAAGCGCCAGGGCAAGACCGTCATCCTGGTTGAGCACAAGATCGATCTGGTGGCCCGTTACAGTGACCTGGTCATCCTCATGGAAGATGGCGGGGTGGCCATGAGTGGGCCGGCGCGTCGTGTGCTCACCGATCCGCAGGTCTTGGATCACGGCGGTCAGTTGCCCGAGGTCACCCGCTTCTTCCTGGAACGCAACCAGAAGCTGGGGTTGAATGATCCCGTGCCGCTCTCGGTTGAGGATGCCATAAAATGTTACGGACGGAAAGGGGCCTGAAGATGGCCTATCTTGAGTTGGACAGGGTCGGATATACCTATCCAAACGGATATCAGGCTCTGCGGGAGGTCAGCCTGTCCTGCGAACTTGGGGAAGCTGTTGCCATCATCGGTCGCAACGGGGCCGGAAAGACCACCATGGTCAAGCTCATGAACGGACTGCTCAAGCCCACTCATGGTCGCGTCATGGTGGACGGGACCGCAACCGATCAAGAGGATGCCGCCCATGTGGCAGCCAAGGTCGGCTATGTCTTTCAGAATCCGGATGATCAGATCTTCCAGGACAGCATCCGTCGGGAAATAGCCTATGGGCTGGTGAAAAAGCGTGTTGCCCGGGACCGTATCGGGGGGCGGGTCGCCTGGGCCGCTGAAGTCTGCGGTTTAGATGACAGCTTGGATTCTCATCCCTATGACCTTCCCTTTTCGCAGCGCAAGTTCGTCACCATAGCCTCGGCTTTGGTCATGGACCCTCAGGTGCTGATTCTGGACGAGCCTACCGCTGGTCAGGACAGGGCCGCTACGGACCTGCTGGCAGGGATAATCCAGCAGGTGACGGCAATGGGCAAGACGGTCATCACCATCAGTCATGACATGGAGTTCGTCACTCGTCATTTCCAGCGGGGCATTGTCATGGCCGACAGACAGATCCTCATGGATGGGCCCATCGCTCGGATCTTCAGGGATGATGATCTGCTTGAACAGGCTCATCTGGCCCGTCCCTATCTGGCACAGTTGGCCCAGGCCTGGGGCTTCCACGATGTGCTCACCTCTGAGGATTTCATGGCGGCCCTGCCCCAGACATCATTACTGACAAATCAGTGACACTGCCCCCCCCCCCACTGGATAAGGTTCCAGCGTTTTATGAAGTCTATGTGCCTGGTTGAGTGGAGGGGGCTCTGCTCGTTTCCCCTAGAGGTAGTGCACTCCATGCGATTCTCAATGCGTCATGATCAGTGGTAGTTGGCATAGAATATTTATGCCGGTTGAAGTGCAGTCGTGTTGATGGTGACACGCGGTTGGGGCTGGCGCTATATCGGATTTCAATGAATCACCTGAATCAATGGAGATCATGAGCGCTTCTCGGCCTAGTGCCATCACCTGTTTCTATTGAATGATGCCCATGTCTTGGCCCCTGTATGACCGGTTGGGGAAAGGGGTGCCACGGCGGCATTGAGAGAGGGGTGAAGGGTCGAATGGAATATTCGCTTATGACCAAGCTGGCCGCAGAATGTGTCGGCACCGCCATATTGATGATCTTCGGCAACGGCGCAGTTGCCGACGTGGATCTGGAGGGCACCAAGGGCCACCATTCAGGCTGGCTGACTATCGCCATGGGATATGGCTTCGGAGTCATGTTTCCCGTGCTCATGTTCGGCGGGGTGTCAGGAGCTCACATCAACCCGGCCATGACTCTGGGGCAAGCCGTCATCGGCATCTTCCCCTGGAGCCTGGTTCTTCCTTATATTCTGGCGCAGCTGGTCGGAGCGGCACTGGGCCAGCTGGTCGTCTATGCCTGCTACTTCCCGCACTACCGCATGACCAAAGACCCTTTGCCGATTTTGGGTACCTTCTGCACCACTGATGCCTCGGGTTCGCTGGTCAACTACTTCATCAATGAGTTCTTTGGCACGCTGGTGCTGGTCTTGGGAGCCCTCTGCTGCCTGCAGGGCCCATGGGGGTCTAAGGGGTTGGCTGCTGCCTCCATCGTTGTTGGCTTGATCGTCTGGGGGCTGGTCACCTCTCTGGGTGGTCCCACCGGTCCTGGCTTGAATCCTGCGCGTGACCTGGTGCCGCGCTTCCTGCACTGGATTCTGCCCGTGCCCAACAAGGGGGACTCACGCTGGGGCGAGGCTTGGATTCCAGTGGTGGCACCCGTCATTGGTGCCATTGTCGGAGCCGTGATGTTCAAGGTCCTCTTCGCCGCCTGATCAACAGGTAGCTTCAAGGTCCCGGGCTTCTTCTCGGAGGCCCGGGATTCGGCAGTTGAACACGCAAGTGTAGACATCATATTGTCATGTTGTTATAATGTTTGCGAAATTCGATGTTGAAGATTCCGGAGGGAGGCATTCTCCCACGATCATTCGCTACGAAGCGGATGGGCTTCATCGTATGCGAGGAGGCAAATTGCTGGACGAGTATTTCCCGGAAGGCACTGTCATGTACAGGGACGGCGTGGCCGATTGGGTGGAAGCAGTGGATGTGGTTACTGCTCCGCTGGTTGACCTGGGAAGGATCAAGCCCTCTTATGTCGAGGCCATCAAGGCTTCGATACGCAAACCAGGTGGCACCTATATTGATCTGGGACAAGGCATCGCCATGGCCCACGCCAGGCCAGAGGCAGGCGTGGTGACCACATCCCTATCGGTGCTGAAGGTTGGCAGGCCCTTTCTGCTGGCCGATTCACAGGACCACCCAATCAGCACGTTCTTCTGTCTGGCCGCGCAGGACTCGAACAGCCATTTAAGCCTGATGCAATCGCTGGCGACCTTCCTGAGTGACGGCAAGAATCAGGAACGGCTGGGCAAGGCCGCGAACGTTGAGGAATTGAGGACGATCCTCAAGGAAGAAAGGTAATCAATATGAAGATTCTGACGGTTTGCAGCACTGGACTGGGGTCGAGCTTCATCACCCAGCTCAACATTGACAAGGCCTTGAAAGAGCTTGGTGTGACCGGTGTCGAGACCGACCATAGCGATTTGGGCTCTGTCAACAAGGGCGATGCCGATGTTATTTTTGTCGGGCGTGACATCGCTGATGCTGCCAAGGATCTGGGCGACGTGGTTGTTCTGAACAGCCTGATTGATATGAATGAGATCAAAGAAAAGCTGGCCGAGGCCCTGAAGCGTCACGGTGTGGATGTTCCCCAAGGAGGGCAGGCGGCATGAACGGTGCGTTAAAAGTACTTTTGGACATCTTCCGACAGCCTGCCGTCATCGTCGCGCTGATCTCCCTGATCGGTCTGGCCCTGCAGCGCAAGTCTGCTACGGACGTCATGAAGGGGACTGTCAGGACATTCGTAGGCTTTCTGGTTCTGACCGCAGGCGCAGGCGTGGTAACCAACGCACTGACTCCCTTTGGGGATATGTTCCAGCATGCCTTCCATGTTCAGGGCGTCGTCCCCAACAATGAGGCCATCGTTGGCACGGTCCTGGTCAAATACGGCTCTATCGCTGCTCTGATCTTCTTCTTCGGGATGATTGTCAACATCCTGCTTTCGGCTACTTCATATTTCAAATATGTGTATTTGTCGGGCCACGTAGCCTTCTATATGGCCACGATGATAACCGTCATTTTCGTCACAGCCGGATTCCCCACCTGGCAGACTTTGCTCTGGGGATCCATCGCCCAAGGGCTGGTCGTGACTCTTTCCCCTGCAATTGTGCAGCCCTTCATGAAAAAAGTCACTGGCACCGATGATGTGGCCCTGGGGCACACCGGCGGCTCAGGCATCGCCCTGGGTGGTCTGGTAGCAACGCTCACCCGCAGCAAGAAGCATCCATCCAAATCGACTGAGGAGATCAACTTCCCCAAGAATCTGGGCTTCCTGCGCGATACCACGGTCATCGTGGCCCTGTCTATGGCCGTGATCTATGTGATTGTGGCACTCTTCGCAGGCTCTGCTTATATTGAGAGCAAGCTCAGCGGTGGACAGAACTTCATCGTCTATGTGATCATTCAGGCAGCTACTTTCTCAGCCGGCGTCTATATCATCCTGGCGGGTGTTCGTGTGGTCTTGGGTGAGATCGTTCCTGCCTTCAAGGGCATCAGCGAGCACCTGGTCAAGAACGCCAAGCCTGCCCTGGACGTTCCCGTCACCTTCACCTTTGCTCCCAATGCCGTTCTGATTGGGTTCCTGTCCAGCTTCGTCGGTGGCATCGTAGGCATGGCCATCCTGGCTTTGGCCGGTACGACCGTCATCATCCCCGGCGTCGTGTCTCACTTCATGACCGGCGGCGCCACAGGTGTGATCGGTAACGGCGCGGGCGGGCGACGTGGAGCCGTTCTCGGTTCCTTTGTCAACGGACTGGCCATCACCTTCCTGCCTTACCTGCTCTTGCCGGTGCTAGGCTCCTTGGGCAAGGGGGCCGCCACGTATTCCGGTCCTGATTTCGGCGTTGCAGGTCTTTTCCTGGGGTATCTCGATAAGGCAGGCGGACAGATTGCCATGATTGTGGGAATCATTGTCGTGCTGGTCCTGGTCTATGTGGTTTCCTACTTCATGAACAAGCGCAAGAAGGCCATTTCGGCCGCTGCTGATGTGGCTGACAAGGCCAAGGCAGCTGCCTAAGGACGAAACCTGATCCTGTCTGAAGTAGACAGAGAAGAGATGAGCATGAAGGGCCATGGTGCTCGATGGGCTTTCCGCAATCGAAACCATGGCCCCTTTGCCACAGCCGGATTTTTCATCTTGGTCTGCAGCAGTGCGTAAACGCGAAGCTTGTACTATATCGTGGAAGATGACAATCCTTGGTTGGCGCGTATGGCGGGATTGCAATTCATGAATGCAATGAAGTCGGGTGGGGGGTCGGTTCTGCAATGGTAGATGGAATTCCCAAGTATGTGTCCGTGCGAGACCACTTGCGCGGAAGCATCAAACGTATGAAGGAGGGTGCGCAGCTGCCTACTGAGTCTGAACTCTGCGCACGGTACAAGGTCAGTCGCATCACAGTTCGCCATGCCATAGAAGATCTGATTCGAGAGGGGCTGATCGTTCGTAGCCAGGGCAAGGGAACCTTCAAGCTGAAGTCGCCCGCTTCCTCCCGCGAGGTGATCAACGGCCGCATCAGGGGATTCTGGCGCCAGCAGCATGACCTGGGCAGAACGGTCAAGACCCGAGTGCTGGGCAACAGGATTGTCAAGAAAGCTGATATTGCATCAAAGCTGGGTCTGGAGGCTGAAGCGGACCTGATCGAGCTGGAGCGACTGCGCTATGTCAATGGCGACCTGCAGCAATATGTCTGCACCTACCTGCCGAATGCCCAGTTTCCGGAGATACTTGAGCATGATTTCTCCGATGGATCCCTCTATGACTTCATCGAAGGTCGATACGATGTCAGACTCGCCAGAAATGAGGTTGTAGTTCGCATCGAGAATGTCGATTCACGGATCGCCGGGTACTTTCATGTGGACAAGGGTCGACCTGTGCTGGCTATGGACTCCACCGTCTTCGACGGATTCGGCTCGGTGGTGGCATTCGGTGTGGCGCTCCAACCGCCTGCATATTCCGAAATAGAGTTCGTCATCAACGGCGTGCCGGACTCCAGGTAATCTCCAGGTAATGTTGTCTGCTCCGGGAGGCCGGCAACGGCATCCGGCAATGACCATGCATGTTTGTCGGCCCTTGGATGACCTTTCATGTCGCTGCTCGAAAATTTCGGTCCGGTTCCTGTCTGTGTGTCGTGTTTGTCGCGCTTGAATGGTTCGTCCTGCCATGGATATGATTGACCATATATGCCCGATTCCTCGCAATGAGTGTATCGGAGATGGGAAGGCAGGTGCGACCATGGGGCGTCTTCAAGGCAGGAAAGAGCGCGAGCCGTTTGTGCTCGAGCATGCCAGTATCGCGACCGGAGATGAGCAAGGCACGGTCCAGAAGGATATGTCTGTTCTGGTGTCCGCGGACGGCCGGATAGAGCAGGTCTGCCCGACCCCGCTGGCCTACGTGCCTTCCGGATATCACCGGATCAACGCTACGGGCAAGTTTGTGGCGCCTGGACTCATCAATGCCCATACCCATCTTTTTGCCGACGGCAAGCCCCTGTCTGGCGGTACGGACCTGTCGCCGCGCGTGGTCGACGCTGCTTTGAAAGTGGTGCACAGCCCTGCCGGCAAAGTCCTTATGGATGCCAGGATCAAAGGCAACGTTTCCACTCTGCTGAATTCTGGAGTGACGACCATCCGTACCCTGGGTGATGTGGGTTATGAGGCGGTTCGTCTGCGTGACAAGATTGATGCCGACGAGCTGACCGGCCCGCGCATGTTGGCTGCCGGTCCGCTCCTGGCGATTCCAGGAGGGCACGGTGATCCCTTCATCGCCCTGTCCTGCTCCTCTCCCGAAGAAGCCAGGCGTCGGACCCGGGAGAACCTGGATCATGGCGTCAATGCCATCAAGGTGGCTGCGACCGGTGGCGTCACCGATGCCACCAAGCTTGGCGAGGCCGGCAGCCCGCAGATGACCGAGGAGGAAATGGCCGCCGTATGCGATGAAGCCCATGAGTTTGGCGTGCTCGTCGCAGCACACGCTCAAAGCCCCGAGGGGGTCAAGGCCGCTCTCAAGGCAGGCGTGGATACCATAGAACACGGCAGTGCTCTGGATGACGAGATGATTGGGCTCTTCCTTGACAATCCGCGCTCGCTTCGTGGTTTCTCGGCCCTGGACCCCACACTGTCCGCCGGACTGCCGCTGGTCAAGATCAGCCAGCAGGAGCTGGGAATCAGCGACATAGTACGCGGCAACTCCGAACTGGTCGTTGACGGCATGGTCAAGAGCGCCAAGCAGGCTCACGAGAACGGCATTGCCGTCGGCGTCGGAACCGACACCGGCATGACCTTCGTGCCTCAGTACAGCACTTGGCGGGAACTCGACTATCTTGTGCGGTACGCTGACTTCACTCCGGCGCAGGCCTTCCACGCCGCTACCCAGGTCAATGCCCGAAACCTGGGCTTCGACAATGTCACTGGCTCGGTCGATACGGGCAAGGATGCGGATCTGATCGTCCTTGACGAGGACCCTGCCAAGAATGTGCGGACACTGGCTGATCCCAAGCTGGTCATCGTTCGTGGCAAGCCGGTCTGGCGTCCTAAGGTCAAGCACTTCGAGGAAATCGATCGCTTGCTCGACAGCTTCTGAGCATTTGCCTTGTGCGACCATTCAGGAGCAAGTAGTAGTTTGGCTGCCTGATGGTTTCCCGATGACCGGATGGTATGCAAGCATGTCGGTATGCACAAGGGAGAACCGAGAGTGGATCAGGGCGACCAAGCCAAGGTCGTAGGAAGGTTGGCACCTTCGCCGACTGGGCGAATGCACCTTGGCAATATCTATGCATGTCTGGCGGCCTGGCTGGGTGTCAGGTCGCAAGGATCTGGCGGGGTTCTGCGGCTTCGCATCGAAGACATAGATGCGCCGCGGGTGGTCAAGGACGCTGATCGTTGGATCATGGATGACCTGGCCTGGCTGGGATTGGACTGGGACGGCGAGGTGGTCTACCAGTCCCAGCGCGCCGATGCCTACAGCCAGGCATTGAAATTACTTGAATCACAGCAATTAATTGGCGGGCAGCCCCTGGTCTACCCCTGCCTCTGCTCCCGTGCCGACATCCGTGCGGCATCGGCGCCGAATGAGGGCGACGGATTCATCGTCTATCCGGGCACCTGCCGAGGACTTTCCCATCAGACAGTCAGTGAAAGGCTGGCTCGGGGGCAGCGGCACAGCCTGCGAATCGCAGTCCCTGATCAACCCGATGAGTCAGGTGCCGCCTGTCGCTTCAGGGATCTGATCTTTGGCCTGCAGTCCTTCAACTTGCCCAGGCAGGTCGGCGATGTGGTCGTCAGACGTTCGGACGGCTTGGTTTCCTATCAGTTGGCGGTGACGGTGGATGACCTGGCCATGGGCGTCAATCAGATCGTTCGAGGACGGGACCTCCTAAGGTCCACGGCCATTCAGATGTGGATCCGGAATCACCTTCAGCCGCAGGCACCTCGTGTTCAGTATGCGCATCTGCCGCTGATCGATGGCGTGGACGGCAGGAGAATGTCCAAACGCTTCGGATCGCCGGACCTGGGGTTGCTTAGGAGAGACGGATGGACGGCCAAGCAGGTGCTGGGGATCTGCGGCTGGCTCCTGGGAATCTTGGACTGTCCCAGACCTGCAAGTGCGCGGGAGCTGCTGGATGGTTTCACGTGGAACACGCTGGCCGCTGACCGCAAGGATCGGCAGCTTGACCTGAGCAAGCTGAACGTTTCTGACGTAAGGCCGGATCTGTGAGCTCTTCGATTTTGAATTTCCTTGCTTTCCTTGCTCGTTTCTGGCATCAGCTTTCTCCCGGGCTTGTGAGCTTGCCGGTATGAGCCACTGGCTACCATGGCCTCAGTCAAGGCTTCCGGATTTTTAAGGAGGTAGCGGGTCATGGTCGCCTATATGGACCACAAGGATCTGGGCAATCGGCAGATCAGCCAGGAGCGAGCGGGTCAGATCGCGGATGGGGTCAAGCGCGTGGCTGACAGGATCGCCAAAGCGGAGGACTCCGCCGGCCGAAAAGAAGGCTCGGTGACTCTGCTGGCGGCCACCAAGACCCGCGATGTGGGCGAGATCATGGCAGCCATTGATGCCGGGGTGCGTCGGATCGGCGAGAACCGTCCCCAGGAGGTCACCGCCAAGGCCCAGGGTTTGCTGGAGCTCTGTCGGGACAGGGGACTGGCTCTTGGCACCGATGCGGCAGACAATGATTCACCCAGCGTGGGCTTCCATCTGATCGGGCAGCTCCAATCCAACAAGATCAATAAGATCCTGCCATATGTCGACACGGTCGAGTCGGTCGACGGGCCCTCGCTGGCTCGAAAGCTGGCCACGCGGGCACTGGCGGCGGGCAGAACTGTGGGCATCCTCTTGGAGGTCAACGAGTCCGGCGAGCAGGCCAAGTCGGGCTGCGCTCCCGACCAGGCCCTGGATCTGGCCTATGAGCTGGCCAGTATGGAGGGGATTAGGCTCAAGGGTCTGATGACCGTCGGCGCCCATGTGGATGATGAGGCCGTCGTCAGGAGCGGATTCGCCCATCTCCGCGGCCTGCGAGACCGCATCAGGGATTCGGGGGAGCCGGGCACGGACACCTGCACCATGCTGTCCATGGGCATGACCGGAGACATGGAGTGTGCGGTGGCCGAGGGGTCGACCGAGGTCCGTGTAGGCACAGCCATCTTCGGCCCTCGGGCTTTTATCTGACCAACTGCTGTCTGTTTCAGGACCCGAACCTGTCAAGAGGCCCGGCCTGGGGCTAGACTGTGCCCTATGAGAATCGCGCGTTTTTCCTACAAGGACACCCCACGATACGCCTTCGTCCAAACTGACAAGCAGGACGGCAAGGACTACCTGGTCGAGCTGAGCGGCTACCCCCTGACCGGCCAGCAGGTCGAACCCACCGGCCAGCGTTACCCATTGGACGACGAGGATGTGCGGCTGCTGGCTCCGGTCATCCCCTCCAAGATTTACGGGGCAGCCAAGAACTACCGCGCCCACGCCGCCTACATGGCCGAGCATGGCCAGTCCTCGAACCCGGAACCACCGGAAAAGCTCATGCTCTTCATGAAGCCCTCCACCTCGGTCATTGGCCCTGACGACCCCATCGTCAAGCCCTCCTACAGCAAGGACATGAATTACGAGCCCGAGGTGGCCGTCGTCATGGGCAGGATGGCACGGAAAGTGAGCGTCAATGAGGCCATGGACTATGTGCTGGGCTACACATGCGTCAACGATGTGACCCTGCGCGACCTGCAGAAGAATGATCCTATGTGGACCCGCTGCAAGGGCTTTGACACCGCCTGCCCCCTTGGGCCTTGGATCGAGACCGACCTGGACTATCGGGATGCGAAGATCTCCTTCAAGCTCAACGGGGAAGAGGTGCCCGAGGCCAGCGGCACCACCGCGAACCTGATCCACTCCATTCCTGAGCAGATCGCCTTCATCTCCAGCTTCGCCACCCTGCTGCCCGGCGATGTCATCATGACCGGTACCCCTAACGCCACAGGTTCGTTGAAAAACCGGGACGAGGCCACGGTCCAGGTGGAGGGGATCGGCTACCTGCGCAATGTGGTCATCGACGAGTAGCGAATAAGAGGAGCAACAAGCAAGTCAAAAACTTGAGTCGAATGGGCTCAAGTTTGGGAATAGGTGTCCTCCTTCTGCTGTTGTAGAAGACAGATGAACCCGTGACGGGGTCTGGTCGAGTGTTTCGGCAGCCCCCGCCGAAGAATGTTGGAGGATGCTCTATGAACGAAAACTTCACCACCATGGCCCAGCAGGCCATAGGCGATGCTATCCAGTCGGCCTCGGCGGCTGGCAACCCCCAGGTGGATGTGCTCCATCTGTTGGACTCTCTGCTGCGTCAGCAGTCCGGAGTGGTGCCTGGACTGATCCAGGCCGCTGGTGGTGACAGCCAACGAGTCGGAGCAGAGGTCCGTCAGGCCCTGGTGGCTCTGCCGTCCGCCAGCGGGTCCACGGCCTCGCAGCCCGATGCCAGCCGTCAGCTCAGCATGGCCCTGGCCCAGGCGGAGAAGGAAATGCAGGCCATGGGGGACGAGTATGTCTCTACCGAGCATCTGCTCATTGCCATCGCTCAGGGTCCCTCGCAGGCCGCCGATATTCTGAACCGGAATGGTCTGCAGGCCGATACCCTGCGCAAGGCCGTGCCCCAGGTGCGCGGCGGCGCCAAGGTGACCAGCCCGGATGCCGAGGGCACCTACAAGGCCCTGGAGAAGTACTCCACCGATCTGACTGCCCAGGCCAAGGAGGGCAAGCTGGACCCGGTCATCGGCAGGGACCAGGAGATTCGTCGTGTCATGCAGATCCTGTCCCGGCGGACCAAGAACAACCCGGTCCTTATCGGCGAGCCCGGTGTGGGCAAGACCGCTGTGGTCGAGGGTCTGGCCGAGCGCATCGTGGCCGGCGACGTACCCACCACCCTGCAGGGCAAGAGGCTGATCTCCCTGGATCTGAGCTCCATGGTGGCTGGCAGCAAGTACCGCGGCGAATTTGAGGAGCGCCTCAAGGCCGTCCTCAATGAGATCAAGAGCGCCAACGGTCAGGTCATCACCTTCATCGACGAGATCCACACCATCGTCGGAGCTGGTGCGGCCGAAGGATCCATGGACGCAGGCAACATGCTCAAGCCCATGCTGGCCAGGGGTGAACTGCGCCTGATCGGCGCCACCACCCTGGACGAGTACCGTGAGAACATCGAGAAGGACCCGGCTCTGGAGCGCCGCTTCCAGCAGGTCTTCGTGGGCGAGCCCTCCGTGGAGGACACCGTGGCCATCCTGCGTGGCCTCAAGCAGCGTTACGAGGCCCACCACAAGGTGACCATCGGGGATGATGCCCTGGTCGCGGCAGCTACGCTGTCCAACCGGTACATCTCTGGTCGTCAGCTGCCCGATAAGGCCATCGATCTGGTTGACGAGGCCGCTGCCCACCTGAGGATGGAGCTGGACTCCCAGCCTGAGGAGATCGACGAGCTTCAACGCCGCGTCACCCGTCTGGAGATGGAGGAGATGCAGCTGAAGAAGGCCGATGATCCTGCCTCCAAGGACCGGCTGAGCAAGCTGCAGGCCGAGCTGGCGGACTCCCGTGAGAAGCTGGGGGGTCTCAAGGCCCGTTGGGAGAATGAGAAGGCTGGCCATAACAAGGTCGGCGACCTGCGCGCCCAGCTGGATGCCAAGAGGGTCGAGGCCGACAAGGCCACCCGTGAGGGCGACCTGGAGAAGGCCTCCCGCATCCTCTATGGAGAGATCCCCGGCATTCGCAAGCAGCTGGCCCAGGCGGAGAACGCGGCCGAGCAGGCCAAGAACGCCGCCAATGATGCTGGTCCCGATGGGGCTGACATCGCCGGGGGCCCAGCCCAGGAGCCCATGGTTCCCGACCACGTTGATGCGGATTCCGTGGCTGAGATCGTCTCTGACTGGACCGGGATTCCCGTAGGACGGCTCATGGAGGGCGAGAACGAGAAGCTCCTGCATATGGAGGACTACCTGGGCAAGCGGGTGGTCGGCCAGCAGGAGGCCATCCATGCAGTATCCGACGCGGTCCGGCGCTCGCGTGCCGGCATCGCCGACCCTGACAGGCCCACCGGATCCTTCATGTTCCTGGGCCCCACCGGCGTGGGCAAAACGGAGCTGGCCAAGGCTCTGGCCGACTTCCTCTTCGACGACGAGAAGGCCATGGTCCGCATCGACATGTCAGAGTACATGGAGAAGGCCTCGGTCTCTCGTCTGATCGGTGCTGCTCCCGGCTACGTAGGCTACGAGGAGGGTGGTCAGCTGACCGAGGCCGTGCGTAGGCGGCCCTACTCGGTGGTCCTCTTCGACGAGGTGGAGAAGGCCAACCCCGAGGTCTTCGACCTGCTCCTGCAGGTTCTGGACGACGGCAGGCTGACCGATGGCCAAGGTAGGACGGTGGACTTCAAGAACACCATCCTGATCATGACCTCAAACCTGGGCTCGCAGTTCCTGGTCCGGGACGACCTGGACGAGGAGGGCAAGCGCAAGGCCGTCATGGATGCCGTACACGCCAACTTCAAGCCCGAGTTCATCAACCGGCTGGACGACCTGGTCATCTTCCACCCGCTGACCCGCGACGAGCTGGGTTCCATCGTAGACATTCAGGTCAAGCAGGTGGCCCAGCGGCTGACTGATCGGCGCATCACCCTGGATGTCACCGACTCCGCCCGGGAGTGGCTGGCCAACATGGGCTATGACCCGGCCTTCGGCGCTCGTCCCCTGCGTCGGCTGGTGCAAACCGAGGTTGGCGATCAGCTGGCCAGGATGCTGCTGGCCGGCAAGGTCCACGACGGCGACACGGTTCTGGTGGATCAGACCGGTGGCGACCACCTGGAGCTGACTGCCTGGCCCACCGAGAATCTGGTCGATGACTCGGTCACGGTCGACGATGTGACAACTGATGGCGATGCCGATGCTGATGCCGGCGATGGCGGACGTGATGGTGGCCGTGGCCGTCATGCCGCTCGTGGCGACGATCAGGATCAGGCCCAGTCTCACTGAGATCAATTAGGGTCGGCACACGGGGATAATTCCGGGTGCCGACCCTTTCTGTATTACAGACTGTGCCCTTATGGATTCAGTGCAGAGCGGCCGCCGGATCCTTGCCCTCTTGCATGGACTCCCACTGGCTGTCGACGATGACCTGGGGGCGTCGTGCCGCGACTGTCGGAAGTTGGTCCGTGTCGATCAGGGCGAGGTGTAGCCAGCGACGGCGCAGGTGCCGCAGCCGGTGTAGACGACGAATGTTGAGCATGGCCAGAATGGTGGACAGGGCCCCTGCTGCTGCCGCGATCATGGGGTTGAGCATCCAGCCAAGGAAAGGCTGGCAAATTCCGGTGGCAACGACCAGGGCGATGATGTTGTAGACAGTGGACCAGATCAGGTTCTGCCTGATGACCTGGGTCGTGGCCCGGCTCAGTTCTATGGCCCTGCCGGTTCCGTCCAGGTCGTCCTGGTGCAGGATTAGATCCGGTTGCATCGGGTCTGTACCCTCCGCATCTGCTTGAAATTGGGGACCCAGAGCGATGCTTACTCGGGCCTTGTCTGTCAGCTCATGATCAGCGGTTGTCGCAGCTGCCAAAGCCACTAGGCTTGTTCGGCCCCGTTCCAGGGTGGAGGTGGCGTTTTGACCAGTCCGATCCGCCGGAACCCCCCTGCTGGTCCGGGTCAGGTCGTGGTTGAGCCTATCCATGCACTCGCGTTTGCGCTCGGGGGTCAGCTGGGTGATCAACATATCCACGCCTGCCTGACGGGCTGCACGCTCGATCCTGTCGTCCGGCTGGCGGCTCCCGTCCAGGATCAGGCTACTTACCCGCAGGGCGCGTAGATGGGTGGCGGTTCGGGTCAGGGATTCCGTATGCACTCCTTGGCCCTCCGAGTCATCGGGATCCAGCAGAGAGGAGTCGTCCAGGATCAGGGTCCGCACCCGGCCCAGACGGTTCATGGCTCGTGGCGAGGTGAAGAGCAGGCCGTGGGCCAGGCCCGTCTCCAGGCTGGTTCGGAAGGCCATGGGGATGGTCATGGCCGCGACGGCAGGGCAGGCGATGGTCAGTACGCAGACGGCATTGCCTACAGCGTGGGCCAGGTGGGGCTGCGGACCCAGCATGAGCCAGAGCATGAAGGCCCAGACAGCCAGGATCATGATCATGGCGATGGCTGTGTGGACGATCCGATCCATCCTGCGCATGTCGGGGGATCGCTCGACCAGGGCCTGGGGAATGATCTTTGCGAGCCTGGCTGCGTAGGTGTTGTCGCCGACGGCATCAACGCGGATGGACAGGCGACCTTCCAGAATCTTGCTGGAGGCCAGAATCCGGTCGCCGGGGCCGCATGACCGGGGTCTGTCGCCACCTGTCAGCTCGCTGTCGTCCACCAGGGCCGATCCGGATTCCACAACTCCGTCAGCAGCAGGCCGTTCACCTGTTCGGACCAGAAGCAGATCGCCAGGGCGAATGCGGTCACGTGCAAGGATCTGAGCGGGGACTGACTGCGGATGCCCGGGATCGGCCACCAGGCCTGAATCTGGGCGGATCTCCGTCAGGTGGTTCAAGGAGGCCACCAGGGAGGCTTCCATTCTGGTGCCGATGACCCGAGCCAGCAAGAGGAGGGTGATGACCACGCCGACCAGATCGAAGTAGGGGGATCGGGAGCCCTCCGGCAACTGGGATCCGGCCAGGCAGGTGACCAGGCTGTACAGGTAGGCCAGGCTTGTGGCCAGCATGGCCAGGAGGTCGGAGCTGCAGCGGTGCTCGGTCATGGCCTTCCAGCCGTCCATGAGTATTCCCCGGCCGCAGTAAAACATGACTGGGGTTATCAGAATAGCCTGCACCCAGGGGCTGGTCAGCCAAGAGGGTATCAAATCGGGGCCGAAACGATCGAACAGATCCAGAACCAGGACGGGCGCGGTGAGCAGGGCGCTGACGATGGTCGGCCTGAGCAGACGGTGGCTGCGCGAGTCCAGATCGGCCCCCCACCGGCCCCAATCCTCGGGATCGTGCCAGGGACGGTTGGCAGGAGAGCCTGCGCCTGCATTCTGGTCACGGACATGAGCCGACGGCATGAGGAAGTACCAGATGATCAGCCAGGTGACCGCACAGGCCACGACCAGATCGGCTATCGCCAGGAAGATATCGATACCCACGGATCTCCTTCGGTCTTGCTCCAACCCCTTGATATTCTCTATTCTGCCCGTCATCGGGGCCTGGCACTGGCTTCAAGGCCGATTCCTTGCGGAAAAAACGAATTTTCGAACTGCCGTCGACAGCCTGCCGGGCCGGGGGCCCCGGGGTCCAGCCTTGGGGGTTTACTAGAACATATGTTCGATTCTACGTCATCAGTGGTCATGGTGGTGCTTCTCCTGCTGATCGGTATGGTCCTGGGAGGGTTGGCCGGGTATGCGCTGGGTCGCACCCAGGGCCGCAGGGCCGTCGGCATGGGGTCTGATAGCCAGGTGGATGAGCTGCGCTCGCAGCTGGATCAGGCCCAGGATCGGCTCCATGGATCCGAGGCGGCGTTGGTGGAGGCGCGGACCAAGGTGGATGGCCTGAACCGAGAGCTTTCCTTCGTCAAATCCCAGCTGGCCCAGGCCCAGCAGGCCGAGCAGATCAGAATCGAGCAGGAGCGCCGCCGTGCCCAGGCGCAGGAGGAGGAGAAACGGCGCAGGCAGGCTCAGAATCTGGAGGAGCAGAGCAAGGTGCTCTCGGCCCTGGCTCCTGTACAGAAGAACCTGGACGCCCTCCAGCACAAGGTGGCCCAGATCGAGGAGGGCCGCAAGCAGGAGATGGGCTCCCTGGGACAGCAGCTGAAGAGTCTGGGCGAGCAGCAGGGGAGGCTGGACAAGGAGACCAGCTCCCTGGCTTCGGCCCTGCGCAACAACAAGGTGCGCGGCGCTTGGGGCGAGGCTCAGCTCAGGAATATCGTCGAGTCTGCAGGGCTCTTGGAGCATGTGGACTTTGACACCCAGGTGGTGGTCACCGCCTCGGATGGACGTGTTCTGCGTCCCGACATGGTGGTCCACCTGCCCGGCGGCAAGACCATTCCCATTGATGCCAAGGCCCCCTATTCCGACTACCAGCGGGCCTGCGGAGATCCCCGACACCGCTTCGGATGACGAGTTGCACCGCCGGGACGAGCTGCTCAAGGCGCATGCCCGGGCCCTGCGCGAGCACGTCAAGGCCTTGGCCGACAAGGAGTACTGGAACGCCTTCGAAACGGCCCCGGACTTCGTGGTGGCCTTCATTCCCAACGATTCCCTTCTGCAGGCCGCCCTGGAGGTGGATCCCACCCTGATGGACGACGCCTTTGCCCAAAAGGTGGCCCTGACCTCGCCGGTGACCCTCTGGGCTGTGCTCAAGTCGGTGGCCTACGCCTGGCAGCAGCAGAACCTGTCCGAGGACGCCCGCACCCTCTTCACGCTCACCCACGAGCTCTATGACCGCTTTGTGGTGCTGGGCGATCGTGCCAATAAATTGGGGCGCTCCATCACTGCCACGGTGACTGCCTACAACAAGTTCGCCTCCTCCTTGGAGTCGCGGGTTCTGGTCACTGCCCGCAAGCTGCAGCAGATGGATCCTGCCAAGGTCATCGATTCGGTCGACATGATCGATTCGGACAAGGGCAACATCAGGGAGCTGACTGCCCCGGAGGTTCTTTCCGACCAAGGGCAGTGAGTGCCGCTTAGGGGCCTCCGGCGCTAGTGTGATAAGCATGAATGAGGCAACGAAGAGACAAGAGGGCTCATCCTTCAGGCCCACCGGGTCGCCGGATCTGATTGGGCGCGAATCTGGAACGGACCTGCCTGAGCCGGTCGATCAGCTGCGCGAACTCCTGGCCCAGGAGATCGGTGGGCGTCCCTTCACCGAGCTCAGCGGGGTCACCTTCCACCACCGCGGGGCTGAACTGGCCGGGCATGTTCTTTTGGATACTTTGGAAGATGCGGGCTATTCAGTCGATGATTTCGATGCAGTCGGAGCCCTGACCGCCGCTGCCGTGCCGCTGGCCGATGCCATGCTCCATGCCGCAGCCTCACGCGGTCAGGATCTGGA
Organism: Bifidobacterium asteroides; assembly: GCF_030758775.1. Classification (NCBI taxonomy): domain Bacteria; kingdom Bacillati; phylum Actinomycetota; class Actinomycetes; order Bifidobacteriales; family Bifidobacteriaceae; genus Bifidobacterium; species Bifidobacterium asteroides. The sequence continues at coordinate 1,842,454 of NZ_CP132384.1, read as the reverse complement.
CGCTTTCGTCATGGACTTCGTCTACCCCTCCATCAAGGGCCCATCCATCGAGGGCAGGCGGGTCATCCTGCTGGATGCCTGGCTGGGCAGGAAATCCTACGTGCAGACTTCATCCCTGGTCACCCTGGACAAGAACAACGAGCTCAATCTTGACTGCGGGATCATCCAGCGGCAGGGTGCAAAGACATTGGCCATCGCATCTCTGGTGGGTGGCCGGACCGATGGCAGCATTCAGGTGGTCGATCCGGTGGACGGATCCCGGCAACGGCTGCCTTTCATTTGCGCCTACCAGGAGGATCAGTTCGTCGGCGCGGCTGACGATTCCCTGGAGCGATCATGAGGGAGCCTGATCCAGTGACCAGAGCGGCCATGGCCTCAGATGAGCCGGTCTTCCGCCAGGTGGGGGTCGGCCCCTGGCAGGAAGAGCATCCTGAGCAGCCCCTGCCGACGGACCCGCGCTATGACTGCGAACTGCTGGATCAAGGGGATCGCCGCAATGTCCTGGACAGATACCGCTACTGGAAGGTAGAGGCCATCCGGGACGACTTGGATCGCCGGGGCCGTCATGATTTCGAAGTAGCTGTGGAGAACTGGACCCACGACTTCAATATCGGCTCCATGGTCCGAACCGCCAACGCCTTCGCCGCCCGCCGCGTCCATATAGTCGGTCCTCACAAATGGAACCGCAAGGGCTCGTTGATGACCGAGCTCTACCAGCATGTGGTCCACGACCCCGACATAGCAACCATGACGGCCACCCTGCGAGAAGAGGCGGCCGGGCAGGGGGAGTCCACCCCCCGCATGATCGCCATCGACAACGTCCCCGGGGCCGTCCCCATGGAGACCTATCGCTTTCCCCGTCGCTGTCTGCTCATGTTCGGCGCCGAGGGGCCGGGGCTGTCCGAGAAGGCCTTGGAGCTGGCGGACGATGTGGTTTACATCTCCCAGTTCGGATCGGTGCGCTCCATCAACGCCGGGGCTGCGGCTGCCGTAGCTATGCACTCATGGATCTGCCAGCATGCCGGGGTGGCGGGTTCATGATTGTCGTCGACTCGCTGACCAAGCGCTACGGCTCCCACAAGGCACTGAACCGTGTCTCTTTCACGGCCAGGGACGGTCGGGTGACTGGGCTTGTGGGGCCTAAAGGCGCTGGCAAGTCGACCACCCTGCGCATCGCTCTGGGGCTGGTTCGCCCTGATGCAGGCAGGGCCCTGTTCGATGGCCAGCCCTTCGTCCGGCTTTCATCGCCCATGCGGACAGCGGGAGCGGTACTGAATCCACGCAACGCCCATCCTGCCTGCAAGGCCAGGGATCACCTGCTGGCCTTGGCTGCGGTCAATGGCATTGATCATCGTCGGGTGGACCAAGTGCTTGAGATGGTCGGTCTGCAATCGGTCGCCGACAGGCCGACGGGATCCCTTTCTCTGGGGATGAGTCAGCGGTTGGCCCTGGCCGCTGCCCTGCTGGGTGAGCCGCACAACCTGGTTCTGGATGATCCCCTTGACGGTCTGGATCCGGAGGGAGCCGACCGGGTGAGAGATATCTGCCGCAGCCTCGCCTTACAGGGCAAGGCAGTCCTCCTAAGCTCCCGTAAGATTGACGAGGTGGCTCAAATCGCTGACGATCTGGTCATCATCGCCAAGGGACGGATCTTAGAGAGAACGACCGTGGCCCGATTCATCGGTGAGCACTCCCGTGACTCCATTTATGCGGTGACGCCGCAGCCTGACCGATTAAAGGCCGCCCTGGCCACGGCTGCCGGAATCAGCATCACCCGTCTGCCCCCAGACAAGAACTGTCCTCCGGATGCCGTCCGCTTCCGCATCCAGGGTGCGCCTCTGGCTTCCACAGCCTCGATTCTGGCCCAGGAGGGTGTGGTGCTCTACGAGTTTCAGCAGGAGGAGGTTTCCCTGGAGCAGGCCTACAAGGACGTCATCCACGGCAGAAAGGATGCGCGGCAGAGTGATCCGGAGGCACGGCCATGAGTGCCGACAACGGTCGCCGAGCCCGTCGGAGCCGGCGAGAGGTACCCGCAGGAACTGATTACGCAACTCCACGGCATGGTTCCGACTTCACTCGGCTGCGTCGAACCTCGGGGCTGCCCTTCCTGGATTCGCGTCGTCCATCCGGTCAGTTGACCCTTTCCGGGGCGGTCCGAGGGGAGCTGCGCAAGATGTTCTCCCTGCGATCGACTTGGGTCCTGCCGTTGATCATCACGTTGCTGCAGCCGTTGAGCACCGGCCTGATGGCTCGTGCGACCAGGGTCTTGGCTGGCCTGGACCGGCAGATCGATGACTTCCCAGCCCATCTTTTGTCTGCTTCCAATGACGTTTTCTGGCTGGCCGTTGTTTCCGGCCTGTTTCCGGCCATGATCATGGCGGGCATTCTGGGGGTTCTGGTCCTTACGCGCGAGTTTTCCGGCGACACCATTGAGAGCACGCTGACGGCCAACCCTCGTCGAGGCATGGTCCTGATGGCCAAGGGTCTTGCCTTGGCATTGCTGACTTGGCTGGCGGCACAGGTGGGCCTGCTGTTTGGCTGGATCCTGGCAACCCTGCTTCTGCCAGGCAAATCCGGCGCCTTGCCCGCCTGCAAGCCTGGGCTTGCGCTGATTGATCTGCTGGGTGGTCCGCTCATGCTGGTCCTCTTTGCCTTGATAGGCCTGGGTCTGGGAGCCTTGAGTCGATCCAAGGCCGGCGGGATCGGCTTGTTCTTGGGGCTGACTGTGGTCCTGCCGCTGATTCTGTGCCTTCTGCGGGGTTTAATCCCTCATGCCGGCCGGCTGCAGACCCTCTTCAGGCTGACCCCCGCCAGTCTGCTGGGCACCTTCCTCTCAGGTCTGGGCTGGGCGCCAGAAGCAGGCATCGGATGGTGGCCGACCTGGTGGCAGGCGGGCCTGATCATGATGGTCTGGACAGCCCTGTGCTGTGCTCTGGGAACCCTGGTCTTCCGGCGCGCAGACATCGTTTGACCCTGTCTTCTGCGTGTCATAGAGCACCCATATGATAAGTGGTATGCCAACTTTTACACGTGAAGAGATCAAGCACTTGGGCGATCTGGCCCGAATCGCCTTGACCGATCAGGAGGCCGACCGCCTCAAGGGCGAGCTCAATGTGATCGCCGATTCCATTACCAAGGTCCAGGAGGTGGCCGGCGATGATGTGCCCCCCACTGCCAATCCCATTCCTCTGGAAGCCTACCTGCGCCCCGATGAGGCTGAAGAGCCGTTGACCCAGGAGGCTGCCCTTTCGGGGGCCCCGGTCACCGAGTCGGGCATGTTTGTGGCCCCGCGCATTCTGGGTGAGGAGTGAGACGATGAGCGCACAGGAAGATTTGGTCAAGCAATCCGCCTCCGACATGGCCGCACAGCTGCGGTCTGGGCAGGTCTCCAGCCGTGAACTGGTCCAGGCTCATCTGGATGTGATCGAGGCTGCCGAGCCCAGCATTGATGCATTTCTGCAGGTCAGCGCCGATCGGGCCCTGGAGCAGGCCGATGCCTTTGACCAGCGTCTGGCTCGTGAAGGCACCGAGGGGTTGCCGGAGTTGGCTGGCGTTCCCATTGCCATCAAGGACATGATCGTCACCGAGGGCATCCCCACTACGGCCGCCTCCAGGATCCTTGAGGGGTGGGTGCCGCCTTACGATGCCACCGTCATCAAGAAGCTCAAGGCCGCGGGGATGCCCATTCTGGGCAAGACCAACCTGGATGAGTTCGCCCAGGGTTCCTCCACTGAGCACTCAGCATTCAAGACCACGCACAACCCCTGGGACACCGAGCGGGTCCCGGGCGGTTCAGGCGGCGGCTCTGCCTCGGCTGTCGGCGCTTTCGAGGCTCCGCTGGCCCTGGGCACCGACACCGGTGGATCCATTCGCCAGCCCGGATCCCTGACCGGCACCGTGGGTGTCAAACCCACCTACGGCGGCGTCTCCAGGTTCGGGGCCATCGCCATGGCCTCCTCTCTGGATCAGATTGGCCCGGTTTCCCGGTCAGTGCTGGACGCAGCCCTGCTGCAGGAGGTCATCGGTGGCTATGACCGCCGAGACTCCACCTCCATTCCCAAGCCGGTTCCCCCTCTGGCACAGGCTGCTCGTCAGGGTCAGAAGCGCGATCTGAAGGGCCTCAAGGTGGGTCTGGTCAAGGAGCTGGGCGGCGAGGGCTATCAGCCCGGCGTCGAGGCTCGCTTCAACGAGGCCGTTTCGCTGCTGGAATCCATGGGCGCCGAGGTGGTCCAGGTCTCTTGCCCGCACTTCCCCTACGCGCTGGCCGCCTACTACATCATTATGCCTTCCGAGGTCTCCTCCAACCTGGCCCGTTACGACGGCATGCGCTACGGCCTGCGGGTCATGCCCCCCGAGGGCGTCCCCCAGACGGCTGCCAACATGATGGCTGCCACCCGTGAAGCCGGGTTCGGCGACGAGGTCAAGCGCAGGATCATCCTGGGCATCTACGCCCTGTCTGCTGGCTACTATGACGCTTGGTACGGCTCGGCCCAGAAGGTCCGCACCCTGGTCATCCGCGACTTTGAGAAGGCCTTCGAGCAGGCCGATGTCCTGGTCTCGCCCACGTCGCCGACCACGGCCTTCCGCTTTGGCGAGAAGATGGACGACCCGTTGGCCATGTACCTGAACGACGTGGCCACCATTCCGGCCAATCTGGCTGGCACTCCAGCCATGTCGATTCCCGCCGGGCTCAGCGACGACGGGCTGCCTGTAGGCTTCCAGTTCTTCGCCCCCCAGATGCGCGACGAGGTCATGTACCGGCCTGCCGCCGCTCTTGAGGCGGCCCTGGAGGAGCAGTGGGGCGGACCCATCTCCAAGAAGCTGTCCACCCCCTGGCTGGATGGCCTGGCTCAGGATTCGACCAAGTAGGCATCGGAAGGAAACGGAATCATAATGGCTGAAAAACTGATGAAGTACGCCGATGCCGTGGCCAAGTACGACCCGGTGTTCGGCCTGGAGGTCCATGTCGAGCTCTGCACCAACACCAAGCTCTTCTGCCCGGCTCATATTGAGTTCGGCGGCGAGCCCAACACCCAGCTGACCCCGGTCTCCCTAGGCCTGCCTGGCAGCCTGCCGGTGGTCAACAAGACCGCCATCGACTATGCGGTCAAGCTGGGCCTGGCTCTGCACTGCAAGGTCAACGAGTGGAGCCAGTTCGCCAGGAAGAACTACTTCTACCCGGACATGCCCCGCGACTATCAGATCTCCCAGTATGACAAGCCCCTGAATGGCGAGGGTTATCTGGACGTGGAGCTGGACGACGGCAGCATTTTCCGTGTGCCCATCGAGCGGGCCCATGTGGAGGACGACGCCGGCAAGAATACCCACGTAGGCGGGGCAGACGGCCGCATCGAAGGCGCCGACCACTCCCTGGTGGACTACAACCGTGCCGGTGTCCCCCTGGTCGAGATCGTGACCAAGCCCATCGAGGGCGCCGGGGCACGTACCCCCGAGGTGGCCGGGGCCTACGTGAGGGCCATCAGAGACATTGTCCGGGCCCTGGGCATCTCCCACGCCCGGATGGAGCAGGGCAACATGCGCGCTGATGTCAACGTTTCCCTGCACGCCGGGCCGGACGCCCCTCTGGGAACCCGGTCGGAGACCAAGAATGTCAACACCTTCAAGGGCATCGAGAAGACGCTGACCTACGAGATCCGCCGTCAGGCCGCCCTGCTGGAGTCCGGCGGGGAGGTGCTGCAGGAGACCCGCCACTGGGATGAGTCCACGCAGACCACTGCCGGCGGCCGGGTCAAGACCGATGCCAACGATTACCGGTACTTCCCCGACCCTGACCTGGTCATGGTTCATGTGACCAAGGATCATATTGAAGAGCTCAAGGCCCAGATGCCTGAGATGCCGCGCGAACGCCGCGCCCGTCTCAAGAAGGAGTGGGACTTCACCGACCGGCAAATGCAGGATGCGGTCAACGCCGATGCCGTGGATCTGATCGAGGATACGGTCAAGGCCGGCGCCACGGCTGCCGGAGCCCGCAAATGGTGGCTGGGCGAGATTTCGCGCGAAGCCAACGCCCGTGGGGTCAGTCTGCAGGAGCTGCCCATCTCGGCTCAGGATGTCGCTGAGGTGGAGCAGCTGATTGCTGACGGCAAGCTCAATGACAAGCTGGCCAAGCAGACCGTCTCCGGCGTGTTGGCAGGCGAGGGCAAGCCGGCCGAGGTCGTCAAGAAGCACGGTTACCAGGTGGTTTCGGATGACGGGGCTTTGGATGCAGCCGTCGATCAGGCCCTCAAGGACAATCCGGACATCGTGGCCAAGCTCAAGGGCGGCAATATGAAGCCCATGGGCGCTATTATCGGAGCGGTCATGCGGGCTACCAAAGGTCAGGCCGATGCCAAGGCAGTCAGCAAGATCGTCATGGAGCGCATCGCTAAGTCCTGATCAGGCCCGGTCCGCCGGCCTGATTCCATCGGGCTCAGACCGGCGGACCTGCCCGGCTTCTCATGGTTTTCCCAGGGGCGAGGGATTACAATTGATTGCCATCGCAAGGTGGCGATCATGGAGGTGACGTGATGTCTATGAGCGGCAGGGGCAATGACCGACCGCAAACGCAAGCTGAGAGACCTGACGATGTGGCGAGCCGACAGCTGCCCGACCGAATCGAGATCCCCTATATCCGGGGCGAGATGTTGCACCTGCGTCCGGCGGTCATCGCCGATCTGACGGCAATGGATCAGCTGGAGGCCTTCTACAATTCCACTGGCATCACCGGTAAGGGACCGAACGCCGAGCGAGCCGTCGTCAACGCCTGGGTGCGTAGGTCGGTGGCCTGGTCCAAGGGTCTGGCTGCCCGTGATTCCGGTGTGGGCGACCCCGAGTCCCGCCGCACCTTGGCCTGGGCCATGGTCACTGACGCGGACACCGACCAGGATGGCTCGCCCGATGCCGATGCCACCAAGGGAGTCATCGGCATGATCTTCCTGATCGACGTGGACGGCTGGTCGCGCTCAGCCAGGATCCAGGTGGTCCTGGGCAGGCACTTCCGCGGGCGCGGCTACTCCCGGGATGCCATGCCCAGAATCATGACCTACGGGTACGCTGCCGCTCCTACGGGTCTGGGCCTGCACCGGATCTGGGTGGCTGTGCCAGAGAAAAACACACGCTCCATCTCCGTCTACCAGTCCCTGGGATTCATGATCTCGGGCACCTCCCGTGATGCGCTCTGGGACGCCGAGAACGGCAAGTACCAGGATCAGATCGTCATGGACGCCTTGGTTGACGAGTATGATCCCATTCGTTCTCTGAATGCTTTCGGCATGCATGTCATCCGTGAAAATCCTGGTGTGGCCGAAGCCCTTGTTGCACACGGATACGCAGCGGATGAGGATGGCGGCATAAGCGAAGCCAAGTTTAAAGAGTCCACCTCGGCATCTCAGGATTCGCGGACATCAAGCGAACAGATCAGTCTGGCCCCGAAGAGTGGTTTGCATTCAGGAAAATCTGCTGATGGCCATGCAGGACCTGATGGCAGGAATGATGAGAAGGCGGGTCCTGGTCAGACGGACGCTGAGGATGCGGGGGAGGAGTCCGGTTCCAAAGAGTCTGTTGCCGGGCAGTCTGGCGAGGAGCATACGGCATCGGATTGGGCCTATGGGTCGTCTGAGGCCAAGAGATCCAAACGCGCCTGGTGGCGTACGCTTGGCCATGGCCGTGATCGCGCGAATGGAGGTAGTCGATGAGTGCTGAGGATCTCGACAACTACGAGACCAACGCCGAACTGGCCTTGTACCGCGAGTACCGGGACGTGATCAAGCTGTTCACCTACGTAGTCGAGACTGAGAGGCGGTTCTACCTGGCCAACAAGGTGGACTTCAACGTCCGATCCGCGGGGCAGGACGTCTACTTCGATGTCCGGCTGACCGATGCCTGGGTCTGGGATGTCTACCGGTCCAGCCGGTTCGTCAAGAACGTCCGGATCGTCACCTTCAAGGATGTCAATGTGGAGGAAGTGCAGAAGACAGACATCGATATCCCTGATTCACTGGGTTAAGCGTCGCGTAAGGGCGAGCATCATCACGTTTGTTCCACGCAATGGCGGGAATTCGTGAGGGAAGTCCTTCAGCAGCTTCTGACTGGGGACGATCCGGATACAGTGGTGATGATTTTATATGGTTTTCAGGAGGTTGGCATGGAGCGCAAGCAGTCCGTGATCGTCATCGGCGGAGGGCCCGCCGGCTTGACAGCGGCATGGGAACTGGTCAAGGACGGCGGTGACGAGCGCTATGACGTCACTGTGCTGGAGGCCACTAACGCCTTTGGCGGCATCTCACGCACGGTTCGGCACAACGGCAACCGCATGGATATCGGCGGCCACCGGTTCTTCTCCAAGGATGACCGGATCATGGACTGGTGGAAGGAGGTCCTGCCCCTGCAGGGCGCGCCCTCCTATGACGATAAAAAACTGGGCCGCCACCACGATCTGGAGCCCGGCGGCCCCGACCCGGAGAAGACGGACCGGGTCATGCTCAAGCGTCATCGCGTCTCCAGGATTTACTGGAACCACCACTTCTTCGACTATCCCATCTCCTTGACGCCCAACACACTCAAGGCCATGGGCTTCAAGCTGACCATGCAGGCCGGGTTCAGCTATCTGAAGTCCGTCGTCCACAAGCTGCCTGAGGACAACCTGGAGAACTTCTATATCAACCGCTTCGGTCGCAAGCTCTATTCCATGTTCTTCGAGGGCTACACCGAAAAGCTTTGGGGCCGCCACCCCCGTGAGATCAGCGCCGACTGGGGCGCCCAGCGGGTCAAGGGGCTCAGCATCATGGGCGTGCTCAAGAACGCCTTCCAAAAGCTGCTGCCCAAGAAGCGCGACGCCCATCAGGTCGAGACAAGCCTGATCGAGGAGTTCTGGTACCCCAAGCTGGGTCCAGGCCAGCTTTGGGAGACCGTGGAGCGTCGCAATGTCGAGCACGGGGTCCACGTGATCACCGATGCGCGTGTGATCGGACTGACCCAGAGCGAAGGCCACATGACCGGAGTGATCTATCGCAACGCTGATGGCAAGGAAGTGACTCTGCAAGCTGACCAGATCATCTCCTCCATGCCCATCAAGGACCTGGTCGAGGCCATCGCCCACGAGGAGCCCTCCACCGACAAGGAAATGGTCAGGGTGGCTCAGGGCCTGCCCTACCGCGACTTCGTGACCGTTGGCCTTTTGGTCCGCCACCTGCGCATCCGCAACACCACCTCCATCAAGACCTTGGGCGATCCGCCCATCGTCCCCGACTGCTGGATCTATGTGCAGGACCCTGGCTACAAAATGGGCCGCATCCAGATCTTCAACAACTGGAGTCCCTACATGGTCAAGAATGTGGACGGCACTGTCTGGATCGGTCTGGAGTACTTCTGCAAGGAGGGCGACGACTTCTGGAGCATGAGCGATCAGGAGACCACTGATTTCGCCATCAAGGAGCTGACCCGGATGGGCATCATCAACGGTCCTGCCGACGTGCTGGACTCGCACCGGGAGCGGGTGGTCAAAGCTTATCCGGCCTACTTCGACACCTATGCCCAGATGCCGGAGCTGGTCAAATGGCTGGATTCCTTCGGCAACCTCTACTGCGTGGGCCGCAACGGTCAGCACCACTACAACAACCAGGATCACTCCATGGCCACATCCATGGAAGCTGTGGCCAACATCAAATCGGGGCGTACTGACAAGACCAACGTCTGGAATGTCAACACCGAGAAGTCCTACCACGAGGAGAAGTAGGCAAACCTCAGCCTTCGTTTTCTTCCAAGCCTCCGACTGCAGTGTCGGGGGCTTGGTCATTTTATGACAGGGCGATGGCTGGGGGCTTCAGTGGCAGGCCGAGAAGCTGCGAGAAGAAGGCTACGCTCTCGCGGACACGTTGGCGGACCACCTCTCTGATCTGCGGGTGTCCGGCGGGTCCTCTGCCGTTGCTGACGATGGACGAGAGCCCGTCGGCCATCAGCCAGGCTACAGTGCGGGTGCTGGCTGTTTGGATCAGCTGGGTCTGCGGCAGGTCGCCCCGATCCAGCCAGCGGTCCAGAGCCTTGGTCAAAGGGTCGATGATCTGCCTGACGAAGCCCTCCATCACGTTGCTGTTGGTGCTCAGGTAGCTGTACCAGTTGGCCTTGTCCGCGAAGATGACGTCCATCTTCCAGATGGCCCGTATCAGATGCGGGCAGATGTCGTCCAGCGCCTCTTGGACGCTCAGGTCAGAATCCTGCAGAATGTCAACCACATGGTCCACGTAGGAGGCCAGATAGGTGCGCACGCAGGCATCTATCAGGTCGTCCTTGGATTTGAAATAGTAATAGAAAACGCTCATGCCCACGCCCTTGCCGTGGTTCATGGCGTGGATTACGTCGCGCAGGGAGGTGTTTGCAGCACCTTTCCGGTCAAAGACCCGCATGGCGGTGGTTACGAATTCGCTCCGCCGTTGTTCACGCAGAGATGATCGGTCATTCATATGCCCAGTCTAGAGGCTTATCCATAAATTTTGGACACGCAGGCTGTTCCTTGCACCGGTCGGGCACTCGTTGTAGGCTTATGGAAGTTCGATAAGCCGAGTCGGCATCGAATTTTCATGAGCGGTACCCCCGCACTATTCTCAAGCTATTTGCCTAGCCGAATTAGGCATAGCGAAGGAAAGGCATTACAACAGTGGCAACAAGCCAAGATATTCATTCCATGAAGCTGCCCGAACTCAAGGAATTGGCCAGGCAGCTGGGGTTGCGCGGTATTTCCGGCATGCGCAAGCCGGTCCTGATCGAGACGATCGAGGCGGCACGCTCGGGCGGCAAGGCCCCTGAGGGAGTAACCGTTGGCAAGCCCAAGGCTGCGGCCGCCGTGGCCAAGGGAGGCCAGGCCGCCGATCAGCAGCAGCCGACAAACCAGGAGGCGAAGTCCTCCGCGGAAGGCGGACAGGAGTCCACGGAGACCAAGGAATCCAAGGATGATCGTCCTGTCGGAGACCTCTTCGATGTTTTGGGCATTGACGATCATAAGAGCGGCCATAGCGAGCACCGGAACCGCTTCCCCCATACCGTGGCCGACGAGGAGAACGTGGTCATATCCCGGCGGCGTCACCGCAACACGGATTCATCCCGGGGCTCCCATACCAACCGTGGCCGGAACGAGCGTGAGCATGGCGAGGAGCGCGAAGGCTCCGGCTCCGGTTCAGTGCGAAATTTGGACGACATTCTGGCAGCACTGCCCTCACGTAATGACCGTCCTCGTCGGCGCAGCTACGAGGATCGCGGCGATGAAGGGCGTGACTACCGGCACAACGGCTATGATCGTCGAAACCGGGGCGATCGCAATGACCGCAACGATCGACGCAATCGCAACAACCACCGCAGCAGCAACCGGGATCGTGACTATGAGCCCAGGGAGAACTTCAAGCCCGAGGATCTGGTCCCCGTGGCAGGCATTGTGGATGTGCTGGACTCTTACGCCTTCGTGCGCACCTCCGGTTACCTGCCTGGTCCCAACGACGTTTACATCTCCATGGGTCAGGTCAAGAAGTACGGCTTGCGCAAGGGCGATGCCGTGCACGGATCCATCCGTCCTCCTCGCGAGGGCGAGCATCGCAATCAGCGCCAGAAATTCGTTCCTCTGCAGGCCATCGACACCATTAACGGCATGAGCGTGGAGGATGCAGCAGGACGCCCTCACTTCAACAAGCTGACCCCCCTCTACCCGCAGGAGCGTATGCGGATGGAGACCCAGCCCAAGAACATCACCGGTCGCCTGATCGACATCGTCGCCCCCATCGGCAAGGGCCAGCGCGGTCTGATCGTTTCGCCGCCCAAGGCCGGCAAGACCCTGACCCTGCAGTCCATCGCCAACTCCATCACCGCCAACAACCCCGAGGTTCATCTGATGGTGGTCCTGGTGGATGAACGGCCCGAGGAGGTCACCGACATGGAGCGCACGGTTCAGGGCGAGGTCATCTCCTCCACCTTCGACCGCCCAGCCAGCGATCACACCACCGTGGCCGAGCTGGCCATCGAACGGGCCAAGCGCCTGGTGGAGCTGGGGCAGGATGTGGTGGTCCTGCTGGACTCCATGACCCGTCTGGCCCGCGCCTACAACATCTCGGCTCCCGCCTCCGGCCGCATCCTCTCCGGCGGCGTGGACGCTCAGGCCCTCTACCCGCCCAAGCGCTTCTTCGGCGCCGCCCGCAACATCGAGAACGGCGGCTCCCTGACCATCATCTCATCGGCCTTGGTGGAAACCGGGTCCAAGATGGACGAGGTCATCTTCGAGGAGTTCAAGGGCACCGGCAACATGGAGCTGAGGCTGACCAGGGACCTGGCCGACAAGCGTATGTTCCCCGCCATCGACATCAACGCTTCCGGCACCCGGCGCGAGGAGCTGATCACCGCGCCCGAAGAGTTGGCTGTGGTCTACCGGCTGCGTCGCCTCCTGGGCGGCATGGAGACCGAGCAGGCCTACCAGACTCTGGTACCCAGGCTGAAGAAGACGGCCACCAACCGGGACTTCCTGTCGGCTATCAACCAGTCCATGCTGGCTCAGAAGTGACTCGGGCCTGACGCCTGACATGTTTATTGGGCCCTATCCGCGATTCAGTTCGTGGATAGGGCCCAATGCATAAGCAGTGGCGAAACAAGACAGTTGTTTAGGGCGATGATCTACTCGAAGCCTGTCAGCCCAGGTTTTTTCATAGTGTCGTCCCTGCCCCTGTCATGCTGCCATTTTGTTCTCCCGCCGATGGAATCTGGCAGCCATGGCGGCTCCCATGCCCAGCAGGCCAGCTATGATCAGCAGAATCACGCCAGTGCTGCCGGTCAGGGGCAGGACAGCCAACTGGTCGTAGGTGTAGGGCAGGGTCTGATCCTTTTGATCCACGCCTACCAGGCTCCATTGAATGACGGTATCCACCTGCCCGGGCCTGTAACGAGGAGTGATTGCCAACCAGGTGCCGTTCTGGTACTGCGGGGTTCCCTCTGTAGCCAGTCCGGCGAAGGTGACCGTCTTAACCAGGCTTCTGATCACAACAGCCTGTGGCGTCTTGCTGTTCAGGTCCGGTCCGGACTGGTCGTCGCCCAGCTGGCCGGAATCGTCGGCACCCCATCCGTAGGCCAGGCCGTCGGAGCCTAGGGCCAATGAGCTCGGGTCGCCCGTGCTGACGGCAGTGAAGCTGAAATCTGCAGACACGTCCTCGGGTTTGGCCAAGAATGCGGGATCTGTGCCTTCTGCGGCATTGCTCCAGGTCAGGATCTGTCCATCGGAGCCCAGGGCGGAGGATGCTCCGGTGCCGGCGCTGATCTGTGTAATGGCAAATCCCGTCGGCAGTCCGTCGGGAAGGGTCAATAGGGCAGGGGTTTTCTTGTTCTCGCCCTTGACCTGTCCCCAGGTCCAGATGCGTCCTTGGGAATCCAGGGCCAGAGCCTGGTGGTCTCCGGCGCTGATGGCGCTCATCTCGCCCGTCAATCCCTGAACGGCAGACGGCGTGGGGTTGGCGCCGCCAGCGCTCACTGGCAGGGAGGCGTCGCCCAGCTGGCCGGAATCATTGGTGCCCCAGGCGTAGACTTGTCCATCCACGGTCATGGCTAGTGAATACCGGCTTCCGGCGCTTATTGCCGTTGTAGTAGCCGGGATTCCGGTCACCATGGCAGGGCTGGTTCGCCCGTCTGGCGAGACGGTATCGCCGCCGGCGTTATCCAGGCCCAGCTGACCGTATTGGTTGGCGCCCCAGGACCAGACTCGTCCCTGGGAATCCAGAGCCAAGGCATGTCCGCCGCCGGCGCTGATGGACCGGATCTTGTCAGGCAGACCAGGTACCAGATGGGGCCGGCCCTGGGCATTCAGGGTGGAGTCGCCCAGCTGGCCAATGTCGTTGTTGCCCCAAGCGTAGGCCTTTCCATCGGAACCTAGAGCAAGGCCATAATCCCGGCCCGCGCTGACCTGGGTGAAGACGAAGTTGGCCTCCGCCTTCTCAGGCATGTCCACTCGGACCGGCATGGTGCTGGTGCCGCCCTTGGCGATGTTCGCATTGCCCAGCTGGCCGCTGTTGTTCTTGCCCCAGGCGTAGGCCTTCCCATCGGACCCTAAGGCCAGGGACCAGTGGGAACCGGCACTGACCTGGCTGAAGCGAATGCCCCGCAGGGCTGGCGGCGTCAGGGTGACCTTCGTCCCGCCCATCTCGGTTCCATGGTCCGGGGTCATGCTCCAGTTCTGATTCTCAGGGCTCCAGTGGGCCTTGAGCGTCATGGAGCTGGTGACTGGCTTGGAGAAGTCGTAGGCGGTTTTGCCTAGGAACCAGCCGTCGAAGCGGCAGCCGGCCTTGGTTGGATCAGCGCTGGGGCGGACTGCCCGCTCTCCCGCTTCCAGACTCTGGCTGGGTGGTGCCGGTGAATCGCTCTCCGACTGGAAGGTTACGGTCACCCGGCGCGCCAGGTAGCGGAAGGGCAGGTGGACCTGGGTCTGTTCTTGATCGTTCAAAGTCCACGCCAGGGCCACATCCACCAGCCCTGGTGCGTGCGGCGGGGTGGTAGCCGTCCAGGTCCCGTTCTTTTGCGCCTTCATCCCGGTGGTGATATCCGTTGTGTCGAATTTGAGTCCGGTCAGTTTTGCCGGCCAGGGGAAGGCGACCGCGGAGGGCCGGTTATGGCCGGCATCGCCGCTGGTGCCCTGACCCAGCTGGCCCTCGTCGTCACGTCCCCAGCTGTAGGTCAGGCCGTCGTCGCAGATAGCCAGGTTATACTCCTCGCCAGCGTCGATGCTGATCCAGTGTCGGCCGGCAAGTTTCGGATCCTACAAGCGTTCCGGAGTGGTCTGAGGGCTGTCTGCTGCAGAGGTTTTGCCGTCGCCCATTTGTCCGTAGCTGTTGTCGCCCCAGGCCCAGATATTGCCGTCGGAATCCAGAGCCATGGCGTGGCTAAGATAGAAATTGCCGCCGCTAGTGATGGCAGTGATTCTGGTCCCCTGCGGGAAGCTGACCTGGACCGGGTCTTTGAATATATCGGTCTTGCTGGGGCTTGATCCGTTGCCGATTTGGCCGGCTTTATTCATACCCCAGGTCCAAACCCTTCCCTGGTCATCCAGGGCCAGGGTGTTTGCGAAGCCGTTTGCAATGGCCACCACATGGACCTTGTCAAGGCCGTAAATCTTGATCGGCTTATCGTTACCAACGACCGCGCCGGCGGATGGGTCCAACTGGTGGTCAAGGTTGCTTCCCCATGACCATACCGTGCCAGCGTCGTCCAGAGCCGTGGAGTAGTTCAGTCCGGTCTGTAGGGCGACGATTTTGTGTTTCTTGTCGAATCCCTGGATGAGGCTGGGCTTGTAGTCGCATGTGTCGTCGCAATCGTGGTGGCCGGTCTCTCCTTCGCTGCAGGAGCCCCAGCCATAGACGTTGCCATCTGATCCTAAGGCCAGGGTGTGGTTGTAATTACCGTTGACGGCCTTGTAGGTGAATCCGGCCGGCGCCCCTTCAGGCAGCATCACCTTGACCAGATATTCTGAGTAGTCATGCATACCGCTGTCAGCCACATTGGGGTTGCCCAAGGTCTTCAGATAGTTGTACCCCCAGGACCAGAGGGTGCCATGGTTGTCCAGGGCCATGCTGAAGAACTGACCAGCGTTGACGCTGACGAACCGAAAATCCTTGTCATTGCGGGCCTCTTCGGGCCTAGGCACCCTTATGGGTGTCGACCTGTTGACAATAGTGCCATCGCCCAGCTGACCAGCACGGTTAAAGCCCCAGGCGTAGACGTTGCCATCCGACCCTAAGGCCAGTGAAAGCCGGATGCCTGCACTGACCTGGCTGAAACGGACACCGGAGGGTGGAGGCGGGGTAAGGGTCACTCCGGTGCCTCCTGATTCTGGTCCCTCTTGCG
Organism: Bifidobacterium asteroides; assembly: GCF_030758775.1. Lineage (NCBI taxonomy): Bacteria > Bacillati > Actinomycetota > Actinomycetes > Bifidobacteriales > Bifidobacteriaceae > Bifidobacterium > Bifidobacterium asteroides. The sequence goes on along the minus strand of NZ_CP132384.1, from coordinate 1,826,599 downwards.
GTTGCATGGTCCAGGTCTGGTCGGCGCGGGCCCACTTGGCTTTCAGGGTTAGGTTCGCATGCACAGGTGCGGAGAAGTCATAGGCTACCTTGCCTGCGAACCATCCTTCGAGAACGAATCCTCGGCGGGTGGGTTCAGGACTGGGGCGCGCAACCTGGGCGCCATCAGCCACAGTCGAAGTTGTCGGAGTTGCAGACTGCATGTTGTAGTCGAAAGTGACTGTGTGGTTAGTGGTATTCGATGGGGAAGAGGCGGTTGAGGTCGGCTCCGAGGAACCTGCTGTGCCGGGCGAAGACGGTGAGGTGGGCGATGTGCTGGCGGCAGGCGCCGATTTTCCTGTTGCCGCCGCACCAGAGCCATTGGACAGGGTGGGCACGCCCGACGGCGACGATGACGGACCGGGGGAAACCGAAGGAATCTGTCCGGGAGTATTGGTTCCAGCACCAATTGCTCCAGTTCCCTGAGTTCCGACTGCGGTCTCATTGGATTCCGGCGCTGCTTGACCGAATTGCAGGCCGAGCATGCTGCAGACAACCAAGACGCAGCAGAGGCTGATGAGCAGTGTGACGCGACGAATACGTACCATCTTCATGTGAAGGCATCCTCCCCCATGCGTCCGGCACTTGTATAGGCAGGTGTAGACGAACGAGACTCTCTCCCCAAGAGTCAATAATCCCATCCACTACAATAACACCAGTGTCACAGTGGTGGCAGGGCTTGTCGTAGTCGCCTATGGCGCTTGATTAGACTGGTATTTTATGAGCGATGCGAAGATGGAAACAGTGATCGATGACCAGGTGCAGAGCGGGGGTCCACAGGCCCAGGCTGCCCGCCAGGTGGAGGAACTGCGTGCCGATGTGGACACCATCGATGCCGCCGTTGTCGCCATGCTGGCCGAACGGTTCAGGGTGACCCACCGCATCGGGCTGCTCAAGGCTCAGGCAGGATTCGCCTCGGCGGATATGCACCGGGAGAGCACACAAATAGCTACCTTGCGAAACAAGGCTGATGATTACGGGCTGGACCCGGATCTGGCTGAGGCCTATCTGCATCTGGTGGCCGATGCCGCCAAGCGCGACCATGAACGGCTGGCCGATCAGGCCAACTCACACTGAGGAAATCCATCGTATGGTCATGGCCGACGGCTCGGATCAATTCCTGTGCCATCGGCCACAAGGTATCAGCGAGTGCTGGTTAGAGTCTGACGAGCCATTTCCAGGTAATGCTGTCTTGCTGCCAGGACAGTCACCGTTATGAAAAGTCCGACAAGCAGCACGATGAGCAGACCCTGGCTACCGGTTAGAGGCAGAATATCCTTGTAGGTAAAGGGCAGATTCTCGGTTTGAGGGTTGCCTTGGCCCACATTCCAGTTGATGTTGACTGTTGTCCGGCCCGCCTTGAAGGCTGGGGTATAGAAGGTCCAGGTATTCCACGATCCCCATGCGTCGGCTGTGCCGCTCCGGGTCAGTTCAAGAACTGCGGCAGTATCCGGATCCGTGCCGACTGTGACCGAGCTGATGGTCAATTGCGGCGGGCAGACCAAGGTGGCTGCCTTGACGGAAGTGCTGTCCAAATTGGTTCCTAGCTGTCTGCTGCTGTTGTCGCCCCAGCCATAGGCCATGTCATTGGAGTCGATGACCAGGACTTGGCGCTCGCCTGCACTGATCTGTATGGTGCTGCCGTTCTTGCTCACCAGAACGGGGGATGTGCTGATGGATCCCGTGATGGAGACATTGCCCAGGGCGTTTTGACCGTTGTTTCCCCAGGTGTATATCTTCCCTTTGTCGTCGATTCCTGCGCAGAACCATCCTCCGGCGCTGATCTCGGTGGGTTTGAATCCATCGCTGCCTCCGTCGGGATCGGCCACCAAGGTTGGTATTGCGGCATCATTGGTGTCTCCGGTGCCCAGTCGTCCGTCGGTATTCGCACCCCAGGCGTACGCTTTGCCGTCTCTGCCAATGGCCAGGGAGTGCGAGCCTCCTGCGCTGACCTGGGTGGCGAAGAATCCTATCGATCCGTCCTCGTATCTCACGGGTGACGACACCGACACAGGAGTGGCCTGTGAGGATTTGGCATTGTTGCCCAGCCTGCCGCTGTCGCCATATCCCCAGGCGTAGGTTTTTCCGCTTATGCCGATGATCAGAGAGTGCTGGTATCCCGCACTGACCTGCCTGACTTGGAACCCAGGACTGGTGGCGCTTGCGTTGACGGCTACAGGAGCAGGGGCGTTCCCGGTCGTGTTACCGTCGCCCACCTGTCCGCCGTTGCTCCTGTCCCCCCAGGCATAGGCCTGATGATCCTTGCCGACGGCCAGGGAATGATAGCCTCCTGCGCTTACCTGGGTATAGGCGAAGTCAGTGCCTGCACCGGAGGGTTTCTTCACTTGGACGGGTGTCGTGTTGGTGCCGCCTGGGGTGCCCTTGCCGAGCTGCCCCCTGCCGTTGTCTCCCCAGGCGTAGGCATTGCCGTCACTGCCGAGGGCCAACGAGAATCCATATCCTGCGCTTACCTGGGTGTAGGCGAAGTCGGTACCTGCACCGGAGGGTTTCTTCACCTGGACGGGTGTCTTGCTACTGTCCTTGCTGCCGTTGCCGAGCTGTCCCGTGCTGTTGTTTCCCCAGGCGTAGGCATTGCCGTCACTGCCGACAGCCAGGGTATGGTTTTTGCCTGTACTGACCTGGGCGAAGCGGATGCCGCGCTGCGAGGGCGGAGTGATGGTGACCTGGTATCCGCCAGTGGACGGACTGACGGTTGGGTCGACGGTCATTTGAGTCGAAAGCGTCCAGTGCGCGACCAGGGTCAACGGGTCCGTGACTGGCTTGCCGAAGTCGTAGGCCACATTGGAACTGCCGTCATCCGCTTTGACGAACCACCCGTCAAAGAGGAAGCCCGTTTTGGCCAGGGTCTGTCGGGGTACCAATTCGCCTTCCTCGATGTCTTTGCTTGTCCATGCAGCTCCAGTACCTCCCTCGGGGTCAAGCGTTATGCGTTTCTTGGTCCGATCGAAGGTGTAGTCGAACTGCTGTGTCTGCCTTGAGTCCCCGGCATCGCCGGCAATGTTCCATGTGATGGTGAAACTGGACGGGCCGTACGGGTACGCGGGCGTCACGAAGGTCCAATCCCGGTTTTCATCCCAGGTGTCTTTGCTTGTCTGGGTCAGGTTCGTGGCTGGCTTGGTGCTGCTGGCCATGGTGCCGAAGGTCACCTTGGTCAGGGTGATCTGTGGTGGCTGTGTGGTGCCGGGCCTTGATGCCGATATGCTCTGCCCCAGCTGGTTGTAGTAGTTGTATCCCCAGGTGTAGAGCAATCCGTCAGACCCGATGGCCGTCTGGTGATGGCCGGAGGTGGCTACCGCGCAGGCCTTCACCGATTGGGCCAGAGTGATGGCTTTCGGATTGGTCTGCCATGCATCACTATTGCCGTTGCCTAGCTGGCCGTAACCCTGATTGCCCCAGGTGTAGAGCTTTCCGTTGTCGTCTATGGCTTCGGATCCATCGTCGCCCGCGCTGATGGCGGTGATGTTGACAGCGTCGTCTCCGAAGCTGATCTTAGTGGATCCTTTCGTGCTGACATTGGTATCAGTCGAGGAGCCGACGGCGGTGCTGGAACCCCATCCATAGACGTTATGATCCGTATCGAGCGCCAGCACATGCTGATAGCCCGCGCTGATGGCGATATAGAACCGCGTATCAGGCTGTCCGGTGTTCAGGTCTTGGACGCGTGCCGGTGTCGGATTGTCATTAAGGGTGCCGTTGCCGAGCTGTGCCTTGTCGTTGTGGCCCCAGGCCCAGGCGTGGCCTTGACTGTCCAGGGCAGTACCTGTAGTGAACCCTGCGCTGATGGCGGTGATCCCGGACAGCGTCGTGACCTTGGCAGGGGAGGAATGGCTGCTGTTGTCTGAGCCGCCGTTGCCTAGCTGACCGTACTGGTTGTTGCCCCAGGTGTAGACCGTGCCGTCCGATGCCAGGGCCATGGCGTATGACCGTCCGGCGCTGATGGCGGTGATTTTGGCATTGCCTGTCTGTGCCTTTACTGGTTCGGCTGAGTAGCCTCCTGTGGTGCCGTTGCCGAGCTGGCCTTTGTCGTTGTTGCCCCAGGTGTAGACGGTGCCGTCCGATGCCAGGGCCATGGAATAGGTGTCGCCGGCGCTGACGGCTATGAAGATCTTTCCTTTTATGGCGTCATTTTCAGTAATCCGTACTGGTGTAGTCGCCGTGCCTGAGTCTTTGCTGTTGCCCAGTCCGCCGCTGGCCTGATTTCCCCAAGCGTAGACGTATCCGTCCGAACCCACAGCCAGGGTGTGGTAGCGCCCGGCGCTGGCCTGGGTGAACCTTACTGCTCTGGGTTTGGGAGGAGTCAGAGTAATCGTGGAGCCCCCGGTGTCATCGCCATGGAGGGTATCCGAGGTCTTCCATTTCATGTCTGACGAAGACCAATGCGCTTTCAGATTCAGCGGCCCGGTGACAGGACTGCTGAAGTCGTAGGCCACATTGGAGCTGCCGTCTGCCTCCTTGATGAACCAGCCGTCGAAGAGGAAACCTGCCTTGGTGACGGTGGGGCGCGAAGCCTGCTTGCCTGCGGTGACGAACTGGTCCGAGGCTGATGAGCCTCCGTCCGAATCAAAAGTGATCTTCTGGGCAGTGGGTGTGAATGTATAGTTGCCGATGCTTTGCCCCTGCTGTGCGGCGCCGCCAATGGACCATTGACCGTCGTTGATCCTGATCTTGGTGGTTCCGTAAGTGTGGTGCGGGGTAGTGACCGTCCATGGGGTATTTGAACTCCAGGTGTCGTCGCCTGCTGAAGTTCGGCTAATCGGGCTGTTGCTGTCGGTCTTGGCTACATCCGTCCTGCCGAAGGTCACCTTGGCCAGATCTATCTGGGGTGGGCCGACCGCTGCAGGCTTGGTCTGCGAACCGCTTTGAGGTCCCTTGCTGCCTTGTCCCAGCTTGCCGCTTTTCGCTTCCCCCCAGCTGTAGGGGAGCCCGTCCGATCCGATGGCCAGGCTGTGCCGGCAGACATCGAATGCAGTGACCGTGACGCCTGTCAGGCTCACCTTGGTCATAGTTGATTTGGGGCTTGTGGTTCCGTCGCCCAGCTGGCCGCTGGAATTGCTGCCGAACATATACAGGCTGCCTGCAGAGTCGACCACCGCAGAGGAGTAGTCCCCGGCGCTCACTGAAACAGGCGTCGCCGTTCCCGGGAGCAGGCTTAACAGACTGGGATAGAAGGAGTGAACGCTGTCGGTATTGGCGTCATTGCCCTTGGTCAGGGGATAACCCCAGTAGTACACCTTGCCTGTATTGCTCAGTGCAAGGACGTGCAGGTACCCTGCATCGATGTCGGTGTAGACTGTGCTGTCTGGGTTGCCGGTCGAGTCGCCGTAAATGCGCGATGGAGTGTAGACATTGGAACCACTGCTGGTGCCGTCCATGGTGCCGATGCTGAGCTGGCCGCCCTGGTTGCGTCCCCAGGCGTAGGCATGTCCTTGGCTGTCCAGCGCCGTTTGAAAATCGTATCCGGCACTGATGGTGGTGAAGGTGACGCCGGATGAAGAGACCGCTGCTGGTGAAGCGTTGACGTTGACGCCCGTGTGCCCGTTGCCGAGCTGGCCGTATTGATTGTCTCCCCATGTGTAGATCGTACCGCTCGAGGACAGGGCCATGGCATGCCAGTATCCGGCGCTGATGGCGGTGATGGTGGCGTTGAGATTCGCCTTTACGGGTACTGAAGAATTCGTGGTGGACCCGTTGCCGAGTTCGCCGCGACTGTTGTCGCCCCAGGTGTAGACGGTGCCGTCCGAGGCTAGGGCCATGGAGAATGTGGTTCCCGCGCTGACGGATATGAAGGTCTTTCCCTTGATGGCCTCGTTTTCAGCGATCCGCACTGGCGTGTTTTTGTTGATTGTGGTGCTGTCGCCAAGCTCGCCCTTGCTGTTGTCGCCCCAGGCGTAGACGTGGCCGTCCGAACCTACGGCCAGGGTGTGGTCGTGGCCGGCGCTGACCTGTGCAAATCTCACCCCTCTGGGCTTGGGGGGAGTCAGGGTGATTGCGGAGCCCCCGGTGTCGCCACCGCTGACGTCGGCTGTCGTCCATTGGGCGTCGTTGACCGACGACCAATGGGCCGTCAGCGACTGCGCGCTGGTGACCGGCTTGCCGAAGTCATAGGCCACATCGGAGCCTTTGAGGAACCATCCGTCAAACAGGTAGCCTGATTTGGTGATGGTAGGAGGGGACGCCAGATGACCTGAGGTTACTGTTTGGCTCAGGGCTGGCGAGCCGGATACCAGCGAGCCCCCGTCAGGCTCGAAAGTAAGGGTATATGAGGATGAATCCCTGGTCTGTGGCGACTTGGCTCTCGGTGAGCTGCTCCCCGAGGGTTTGTCCGTCTTTTCCTCGTTGAACGGTTGGATGGACTTGAACGGGGAGGGGCTGTCGCTGGCCAGCGGTGATGGTGATGCGGTCGGAGCAGCGGCCCCGACCTCTGCCTCGCTGCCCGTCCTGAGCAATGGGCTTGCGCTGCTGTCAGGATTGGGCGAGGGCGATTCTGTGGCAGATGCAGGTGTCATGTCGCCGGTGGTTGCGTATGCGCCTGTTGATGCTCCGATCAGCGCCAGCCCAATCATGGCTGTCAACGTCACCAGTCTGCGGATGCCATGAGCATTCCCCATTCGATGCTTCCTCCCCAAGCGTGCCGATTCCCCAGCTCGTGCCCCAAAATCTGCGTCCGTGCACACTAAAATAAAGTCCCTCTATAACTTCTACTGTAGCATTACAATATTCGGGCTATTCGGAGTTTTGATCAGGCTGTTGCTGCGGGCATGCCTTTGATTATGGAAGCAGCACTTTTTGCATGAGCGAGGCTGGTTGCACTGATAACGGCCTTGTCACCAGTGAAGCCGATAGGAAACCGGGGCGGTGCCTATGGCCGAACCGCCCCGGTTGTATTGGCAATTGTGGAGCCTACTTGCGAGGCTTCTTGGCGGGGGGCTCGCCCAGCTGGCTGGCGGTCACCCGGATGCCCGCCTCATCCTCGCTAGCTCCCTTCGCTTCGGACTGAGCGGTCTCCTCGACCAGGTCCAGATTGCCGGTGACCCTGCCCGCTTCGGCTATGTCGTCCAGGGCGACCTTCACGGCTTCGAGGCCCTCCGGCGCCACACTCAAGGAGGCGGAGAGAATGGGGGTCTTCATGGAGACCTTGGCCTCGGACTTGATCCGCCGCAGGGAGGCCAAGGCCTTGCCTGCCCAAGTCAAAAGAGCAGGATCCTGGCCCTGGGCAGCTGCCCGGTAGGATTCCGAACGTGGCCAGGAGGCCCGGTGAACCGATCCGTCCCCCTGATGCATCCACTGCCAAGCCTCTTCGGTGGCGAAGGGCAGGAAGGGGGCCAGGAGACGATCCAGAGCGTCCAGGACCAGCCCCAGGGTTGTGCGGGCGCTGAGCACCTGTGCTTCGCCAGGGGTTCTGCCGGTGGCATCCGCAGTTCCGTAAGCCCGGTTCTTGGCCAGTTCGATGTAGTTGTCGCAGAAGTCCCAGAAGAAGGATTCAGTCACCTCCAGGGCCTTGGAGTGCTCGTAGGATTCCAGGGCCTTGGTGGCCTGGTCGATCACTTGGGCAAGGCCGGCCAGGACTGCCCGGTCCAACGGGACTGTGACGTCAGCGGGGTTCCAGGTGGCCTCCGCTGCCTGGGTGACCTTATGGTTCTCATCCTCCCGCCCGATGGCCAGGGCGAATTTGGCGGCGTTGAGAAGCTTGACAGCCAGGCGGCGGCCGATCTTCATCTGCCCCGCATCGTAGGTCGCGTCCAGACCCAGCCGGGCGCAGGATGCCCAGTAGCGCACGGCATCAGCGCCATACTTCTTGATTGGTTCGTCCGGCACCACCACATTGCCCTTGGACTTGCTCATCTTCTTGTGGTCCGGGTCCAGGATCCACCCCGACAGAGTGGTGTCGCTCCAGGGCAGGCAGCCGTTTTCCAGGTGGGCGCGGTCCATGGAGCTGAAGAGCCAGGTGCGGATGATGTCCTGGCCCTGGGGGCGCAGGTCCATGGGGAAGGTGGCCTTGAAGAGGGCCTGGTCCTGTTCGCCCGGCTCGGCCCAGTGGGTCACGATCTGAGGCGTCAGGGAGCTGGTGGCCCAGGTGTCCATGATGTCTTTCTCGGCCGTGAAGCCGCCGGGCTGGTCGCGCTGGGACTCCTCGAAGCCCTCGGGCACATCGCTGCTGGGATCGATGGGGAGCCTGTCCTCGGCCGGGGTGATGGGATGGGCGTAGTCGGTCTCGCCGTTCTCCCTGACTGGATACCAAAGTGGGAAGGGGACTCCGAAGAAGCGCTGCCGGGAAATCAGCCAGTCGCCGTTCAGGCCCTCGACCCAGTTGTTGTAGCGTACCCGCATGAAGTCCGGGTGGAAGTGGAGCTCCTTGCCGCGCTCCAGCAGCTCCTGGTTCAGTTTCTGGTCGGTGCCGCCGTTGCGCAGGTACCACTGGCGGGAGGTGACGATCTCCAGGGGCTTGTCGCCCTTCTCATAGAAGTTGGTCATGCGCTTGGTGGGCTTGGGCTCGCCGTCCAGGTCGCCGGACTCGCGCAAAGCGTCCACGATGATCTTGCGGGCTGAGAAGGTGGTCTTGCCTTCGGTCTGTTCGAAGATTTGCCGTCCGCCTTCATCGGTGATCCAGTCCGGCACGTCCATGACGATTCGTCCGTTGCGCTGGATGATGGACCTGGTGGGCAGGTTCAGATCCCGCCACCACTGCACGTCGGTCACGTCGCCGAAGGTGCAGCACATGGCGATGCCGGCGCCCTTGTCCATCTCGGCGGCGGGATGGGCCAGGATGGGGACTTCCACCTTGAACAGGGGGGAGTAGACCTTCTGACCGAAGTACTTCTGGTAGCGCTTGTCGTCTGGATGGGCGATCAGGGCGCCACAGGCTGCCAAGAGCTCAGGCCTGGTGGTCTCGATGTAGATTGGCGTGCCGTCCGCGAACCGGAAGGCCACCCTGTGGTAGAAGCCGTCATACTCGCGCGACTCCAGCTCGGCTTGGGCCACGGCGGTCTGGAAGGTCACATCCCAGAGTCCCGGGGCCTCCTTCTGGTAGGCCTCGCCCCGGGCCAGATTCCGCAGGAAAGCCTTCTGTGCCACCCGGCGTGGATGCTCGCCGATGGTGTGGTAGGTCTGCGACCAGTCCACCGACAGTCCCAGCGACCGCCAGAGCTGCTCGAAGAGCTTCTCGTCCTCGGCGGTCAGTTCCTCGCACAGCTCGATGAAGTTCTGCCGGGAGACGGGCACCTGGTCCTTGGCGCTGATCTTCTTGCCCTTGGTCCCGTGGAAGGGGGGCTTGAAGTCCGGATCATACTTGAGCGAGGTGTCCACGCGGACCCCGTAATAGTTCTGGACCCGCCGCTCGGTGGGCAGGCCGTTGTCGTCCCAGCCCATGGGGTAGAAGACGTCGTAGCCCTGCATCCGCTTGAACCGGGCGATCACATCGGTATGGGTGTATGAGAAGACGTGCCCCACATGCAAATGCCCTGAAACCGTGGGCGGCGGGGTGTCGATGGAGTAGACGCCGGAGCGCTCGCGGGTGTTGCGGAAGCGGTAGACGCCGGACTCATCCCAGTCGCGGCACCACTTTTCCTCCAGGCCATCCACACCCACCCTGTCGGGCAGGGGGGTCAGATGGGCATTGACGATTCCTTGGTGTTCAGCAGACATACCAGCATTTTATGGACGAACAGTGACAAGGGGCGCCGGCCTTTTCAGCCCTGGATGCGCAGGTTCCAAAGGGGCAGGTAGCGGTCCAACAGAGAGCTGGGCATACCCTGGAGTCGGGGAGCGCTCAGGACCAAGGGTGTGCGCTCATAAAGCCAGTCGCTGGGGGAGAGGTCGCTGACCTGTCGGGCGAAAGCCCGCAGCCGCTCGGCATAGGTGTTCTGGTCGGTGCTGGCCTTGACCTGCTTCCAGGATTCCTGGACCTCGGTGTTGTCGAAGAGCATGGTGGCGTTGGGGTCGGCGAAGCGGCCGATGTCGTCATTGTCCATGACCAGCAGGGCCATGTCGTAGTCGTGACGGGTGAGCACCTGGTCGCGGAATGCAGCCTGATCCACCATGGAGACCTGGGTGGGGATGCCCACCGCCTTCAATTGCGTGCTGATCAGATCGCCCACCTGGCTGCCGAATTCCTGGGGATAGACCAGGCGCAGGCCGCCGTGATAGTAGGACTGGGCATAGTAGGAGGATCGACGAGCCGCTTGGACACGATCGAAGGGGAAGGCCTGCAGACCGGGATCATAGCCTGGGCTGAGCGGGTTGAGTGGTCCACCTAGCGCCTTGGCTGCGCCGCCTTCCAGATCGGCCAGCGCCTGGCGGTCCAGTGCATAGCGAACGGCTTCGCGCACATGTTGGTCGGACAGCAGGCTAGATGCCTCGTTGTTGAAGGCCAGGACCACATTGTTTGTGCTGGGTGTTGCTGTCGGAGCCTTGCCGGCCTGCTTGGCCGTAGCCGGATCCATGTCCACTACAGCGTCCAGACGTCCCTGGTTCAGATCTTTTACGGTCTGCTCGGGGCTGCCGGCATAGCTGAAGACGACCTTGTGGATGGCGGCCTTGTCCGGGCCCCGGTAGGACTTGTTTGTGGTCAGGGTCAGGCTGGCTCCCGGCTGCCAGTCATCCACTTGATATGGGCCTGATCCGGCCGATTGGGTGGAGTAGTTGACGCGGGCCTGGCGATCGTAGACAATACCGGCCCGACCGCTCAAAGCGGTCAGCAGATGGGCATCCGGGCTCTTCAGCCTGATCGCCAGGGTGGCTTCATCCGGGTTGGTGACCCTGGCCAGGTCATCCAGGTCCTGGTGGCCCTGATACTGATGATCGAGGATCTGCCGCAGGGACCAGAGGGCATCCTCTGAGGTCAGCTGGCGTCCGTCGGCGAAGCGGGCATCATTGCGCAGATGAAAGGTGTAGAGCAGACCATCGGCGGAGATCTCCCAGTTCTGGGCCAGTCCAGGAGTCGGCCGACCTTGGGCGTCAGGCCTGGTCAGGGTCTGGTAGACGTTGCCCATCAGGGCCTGGTCAGTGGCCTGACCGGGCTCGGTACGGATGTCCAGGGAGACGGGGGCCTGGCGGGCCCGGATGCGCACTACCTGGCCCGAACCTCCAAGGTTCCAGGGCAGCCGCCAGCCCCCTCGGCCAGTCAACAACGGCCAGGTCATGTAGGTGCCCGCGGTCAGGACCGCCAGTACCAGGATGAAGATGATTCCGGAGCTGATTCCTCTGTGTCTGCCGCGTGCCATGGTCTTGATTCTACCGAGAGGCCGGTCCGGCCAGGAGCTCGGCGCTGGGGCATGTCTCGGCCAGCGGGCAGTGCAGGCAGTCGGGCTTGCGGGCGTGGCAGGTGGCCCGGCCGTGGAGGATCAGCCTGTGCGATAGATTAGTCCAGTCCTCGGGAGGGAAGCAGTCGCAGATCTCATGCTCGATCTTCACCGGATCGGGGTGGGTGCTGCGCCAGTCGGTCCGCCAGCGCAGGCGGCCGGTGACCCGGGTGACGTGGGTGTCCACAGGGAATCCTGGAATGTTGAAGGCGTTGCCCAGGACCACGTTGGCGGTCTTGCGCCCCACGCCAGGCAGACTGGTCAATTCCTCCATGGTCTGGGGGACTTGTCCGCCATAGTCCTCGGTCAGCATCAGTGAGAGCCCCAGCAGGTGGCGGGCCTTGGCGTGGTAGAAGCCCACCGGGTGGATGATGGCCTCCAGCTCGGCCGGCTGGGCCCGGGCCATGGCTGCAGGGTCTGGATAGCGCTCGAAGAGTTCAGGGGTCACCGAGTTGACCCGCTTGTCGGTGGTCTGGGCGCTCAGGACCGTGGCCACCAGCAGTTCGAATGGATTGCGGAAGTGCAGGGCGCAGACCGCCTCGGGAAAGACCTGGCAGAGGATGCGGTACTCCTCGTGCATGCGGGTCAGGCGCCGGGCTTTGCTCTCCCTGCCTTGGCGGTGCTTTCGATTGGATGATGCATCAGTCACTATGATCGGTTTTCTTCTTCTTGGCATCTTCGGATTGTTTGGACTGGCTGTCGTTTTGCTCGGCGTTAACCGGGTAGCTTCCTGCATCTGTCGTGGCCTTGGGAGCCTGGGCCGTTCTCACCGATGAGGGCGGGTCGAACCGGTAGCCCACATTGCGGACCGTGCCGATCAGGTGCTCGTACTCGCTGCCCAGCTTGGCCCTGAGCCGCCGCACGTGTACATCCACCGTTCTGGTGCCGCCGTAGTAGTCATAACCCCAGACCTCCTGGAGGAGCTGTGCCCTGGTGAAGACCCTGCCTGGATGCTGAACCAGGTATTTGAGCAACTCGAACTCCTTGTAGGCCAGGTTGATGGGCCGGCCGTGGATTCGGGCCGTGTAGCTTTCGGTGTCCACAACCAGGTCACCCGAGCGGACCTGGCCAGTGGGCACCTGGTCCTCCGCCTCTTCTGGCTGAGCATCCGGCTTGCGTGTCGGGGTCACGCGCTGGCAGACCAGACGCAGCCTGGCCTCGACCTCGGCGGGCGATGCGGACTGAATGATCACGTCGGCCACACCCCAGCTGGCGTTGACCACGGTGAAGCCGCCCTCGCTCAGAATCAGGATGATGGGCGTGGACAGGCCCGAGGCTCGGGTTAGGCTGCAGAGGGTCTTGGCCTCGGCCAGGTCGTCGCTGGCATCGATCAGCAGCACGGTGTCCTCGGGCATTCTTACCAGGGAGGCGGCATCCAGAGGAAGAACGCGCACTCGATGGGAGAGCAGGGCCAAGGCGGGCAGAACCGATGCCGGGTCCTCGGCGCAGGTCATCAGGGTCAGATCCGTCACGGGGGTACCTTCTTCCCTGTCCGTTCGTCCATAGCGGTGGATTCCTTGAACAGTCGTCATCATTGTACAATCGGCCCGTCACAGGGGCTCCGAGTTCACAGGATGGCCTTGCCCTAGGATGTGACGTATGGCTCCCCGACGGGGACAGGCAGGAGGACCCATGGCGCAGACCGTAAAAGAAAACCGGGATGGGCGCGCGCCCGCTCTGACGCAGTTGGTGGCCCTGGCGGCTCTGATCCTGCCGGGCGCAGCGCTGGGCCTGCTGGCAGAGCCCCGGGCCGCCCGATGGGTGCAGGCCGTTCTGGTTTTGGGGCTGGCATCGGCTCTCTTGGCCTATTGGCCCTTGGTGGGCAAAGGCATCCGACCTGGTCCTGACCGAGCCATGTCCGGTCTGCTGGCCTTGGTCGCTCTGGCGCCGGCCCTGGTCGTACAGGGGCCTGGCGCCCTCTGGGCCTGGCTGTCGACTGCGGCATTCCTGCTGGCCGTCCTGGCCGTGTTCATGTTTGTTCGGCAGATGCTGCGTCGGGACCGGCGAATGGTCATTCGGGGCATTTCTGCAACTGCCATGGGCGGGGTGACCGCCGTCGCTGCCTCGGGGTGGGTCTTCCTGCCAGAGCTGATCAGAGGCCTGCGACCTGACCTGATGCTGATCCTGGTGGTGCTTGTGGCCTTGCTGCTGCTGGTCGGGTTGATGACTTCGGGCTATCGCTGGGCCCAGGAGGCAGCTGATCGGCGTGGGGCCGTTGGGCTGGCGTTGATGTCGGTTCTTTTGGCCGGATCCATCGTGGCCCTGTCCGTCATGGTCTTGCAGACGACGTTCTGATCTAGGCATTCATCAGGTGATCCAGAAGGATCTGGATGCCCATGACAATCAGAATGATGCCGCCGGCGATTCTGGCAGGCTTGCGCCAGCGGGACCCGACCGCGTATCCGATGCGCAACCCCAGAATGGAGGCGGCGGCCGTCACCAGCCCGATGACCAGTGCGGACAGCAAGATGTTGATGCCCAGCAGAGCCAGGCCCGCGCCCACTCCGAATGAGTCGATGCTGGTGGCGATGGCCGCAGGAAGCATCTGCCGCCAGGAGAAATTCTCCTCGCCGTCCGCTCCCTCCTCTTCGCCATAGACGCCCTCGCGGATCATGTTGACCCCGATGGCTGAAAGGATGCCGAAGATAATCCAGTGATCCACGGCGGCCAGGGAGTCCTGCAGCATCGAAGCGGCGAAGTAACCTAGCAGGGGCAGCAGAGTCTGGAATCCGCCGAACCAAAGGCCGACCAGCCAATGATGACGGGCCCGCAGTCGGTCCACGGACAGCCCCTTGCTGATGGAGACGGCGAAGGCATCAGAAGATACACCTAAAGCGATAAACAACAATCTCAAGAACACGGCATTCCTTGAAAGGGTTCATCCCTGGTGGGATGGGCCTCGACCAGGTCTCCTCAAACCCGCCTACGCCTCGGGAGCGTCCAGCGCGGAACTGCCGATTGGAATCGGCTTTGAATTCGTTGAATGCCGTTCACATGCTACGCCATAACAATATGGACACAGATTTTACTTATCAGCGCTGTGATAATCAAGCATGACAGGCTATTCGATCGGCCCTTTAGTGAGCCATGGTCACAGTCAGACTGCCCCCTGCCGCATGGACGGCGCTGATGACCGTGCTCAGCGCCGGATCCCCCTGATTGCTCAGGGCCTTGTAGATGCCCGACCGTGATCGGTCGGCATCAGAGGCGATGGCGCTCATATGCCTCTGTGCTCGTGCCACCTCGCCGAGTGCATCTGCGATGATTGCAGCCCCCTGCCGAGAGGTTTCGGCCTTGTCGGCCTCCTCCATGGCAACCTGCAGGTAGCGGACGGCTGTTTGTTCGGTATGTATATGGTCGCCTGCATGGAATTCCCTGATCTTCAACGTCATCACACCTCTGTCCTTAATGTGGTCCGCTTGTTGCCCATCTGGATGCCGTCAGCTCTCCAGATATGACCTCCACAGATGTTTTGCCCGGTCTATGTCCCTCTTCTGGTGAGTCTTGCTGCCGCCGCAAAGCAGCAACACGACCTGTTTGTTCTTCAGTCCGAAGTAGGTGCGGTAACCCGGACCATTGTGAAAACGCATTTCAGATATGCCTTCTCCACAGTCTTCCAGTCGCATAAAAGGTGTCCGGATCGTTTTACTTGTTCCCATCGGTGTAGGATGCGGGCTGTCGACTGAGTGTCTTTCAATTCATCAATCCACCGGCTGAATTCCTCAGTCTCCAGTACCTCAATGACGGATAAGGGCATGGTGTCGCTTTCCCCTCTTATTTCGAGAAGATGCGTCCCATTCCCCACAAGAAAGTGTACACTACAGTGTACACTGCAACAATTGCTTATGAGAACTGAATGTCGAGTGATTCGCGAATTCTGTAGTCAGTTTCCGAGTACTACTGATCCTGGTAGGTAACGGCGTAGAATTCGCCGTTCTGGAAGCGGGCCATGTATACATCGCTGACCTTGTCTATGCCCTGCTTGGCCAGTTGCTCGTTGAGCCAGTCCTCGTCCCGGCCCATAGTATCCAGCACGTCCGGATTAACCCGGCCGTCCATGACCACTGGATAGCGCACGTCCTTGTCACCCTCGGAAATTATAGTCAGGCTGCCGTTCTGCTCGACGATGCCCCGCTTGACGTCACGAATGTCGTTGATGCCTTTGGTGCGCAGCTTGAAGTCCACCTCCTTGGCCGTCAGGTTGACCTTGAGGCAGTTCTGAACCAGCAGTTTGCCGTTCTTGATGATGGTAACCGGTTCGCCGTCGATGTACTTGCCCACCGCGTGGATATGGGTCTTGGCATACCGGGTGATGAGGATCAGCGCCGCCCATATCAGCAGGATGACGATGTACTGGGCCATGGAGATGCTGTCGCTGTAAATGACTCCGCCGATGATGCCGCCCAGGACGTAGTTCTGCAGCTGGTCCATTGGCGAGGTGGGCGCCAGATTCCCCTTGCCGGTCACATTGATGAGCAGGGTGATGAAGAGCAGTCCGACGATCAGCTTCAGGGCCACGTTGACGTAGAAATTGATATCCATGGGTCACTCTCCGATCACGGTGATGTCTGGGTGGTACAGGTCGGCGCGCTGCAGCAGGAACTCGGAGCCGGAGCTGTTGAATACCAGGGTGTAGTAGCCCTTGGGGGTCTTGATGATCATGTCGTTGTTGCGCGAGGTGTCGTTGATGCTGATCTGCTCAGGCTTGACCTTGAGTTTGGCGGCGGACTTGTCGATGACCGTGGTCAGCTGACCGCTCTGCAGGCTGGCTGTGCGCAGATTGGTGTAGTCGCTGTACTGGATGGCCGCCGCCAAGAGGAGCAGGGTGGCCAGGATGATGGACAGATCCTTGTACTTATGGTTCCAACGGTGGCGGGAGTACATGAACAGGAAGAAGAGAAAGGCCAGGGCCAGAACGACGACCACGATGATCCTGATCATGGTCCAGTTGGTCTGCCCGCCCTTGAGGTATTGGTATGTATAGAAAGTCATAGCCGCTCCTGCCCTTGCGCGCACCCGCAATTGGCAATCGTAGACGGCCGGACGCGTTTTGGGAGGATTTGGGCATGCAAAACCCCGGTTCAGGCGCTCGATTGGGCCCTTGCCGGGGTGGTTGTGACCGCTGGTCGGCCTTGAGAAGTCAGTGCTGTTCGGCCAGGCGCTGGCGTGCAGCCTTGATCTGGGTCTCGGCGGCCTCCGCGTTGGTCCAGTAGTCGCCGGGCATGACCTCCTTGCCTGGCTCCAAGGCCTTGTACTGCTCGAAGAAGTGCTTGATCTCCTGCTTGTGGAAGTCGGAGACGTCGTCGATGTCCTTGATAGCGTCGAAGCGCACATCGGCGGGCACGCAGAGGACCTTGTCATCCCCGCCGGCCTCGTCGACCATGTGGTAGAGACCCACGGCGCGGCATTCGACGATGCAGCCCGGGAAGACGGAATCGGGAATCATGACCAGGGCGTCCAGGGGATCCCCGTCCTCGCCCAGGGTGCCGTCGATGTAGCCATAGTCATCGGGGTAGCCCATGGAGGTGAAGAGGGTGCGGTCCAGCCTGATGTGGCCGCTGTCGTGGTCCATCTCATACTTGTTGCGGGAGCCCCGGGGGATCTCGACCAACACGTCGAATGTCTCTGCCATTGTCCTGTCTCCTTTTCGGTCTGGACGGCATAGGTATGTCTCATACACAGCATAACCGTCCCGGGGCACATTCGACCACAGTGCTTCGCTGACGCTCAAGCCTGCTCGGCGGCCGCTCATACTCGATTCATGGGGTGGGCGAAGAGTGAGGACAAGTATGAACAAGCGCAGATGGACGGGTCTGCTGGCGGCCTTGGCTGCACTGGCGACCCTTGTCGGCCCGGCGGCTCCCGCCATGGCTGGCGGCGGATCAGGTCATTCCGGCGGCGGTGCTGAAGGCAATGGCCGGTTTTGGCAGGGCTGGACCTACAAGGATGACGACCAAGGCTCCTTCGGTGGCTATGAGATAGGCAGCATCGACAGGGCCTTCTCCAAGATGGGGATTGCAGATGGCGGCAATGCCACCACTGCTCGGGTCAAACGCCAGGCTCTGGATGAGGCCAACGGCAACTGCCAGGCACGCTTTAACGAGGCCCATGCCGACGAATCCGGACAAAGCCACTGCCGGGTGACCGGCGTGGGTGTGGTCACGGGCTATCGCGGCTCTCAGCGGGTCTTCGATGGGGTCAGTATGGCCATCCATAGCATATGGATGGACAACTGGCGAAACCAGGTGGCCAACCGCACCTTCAGCAACCGCGGGGTGACCTATAGGACCGGCGAACCTTTTTGGGACCAGCCTGGAGACAGCCTGGACAAGTTCGCCGACATGTATGCCGGCAACGAGCACAGCATCTCCCTAGTGGTTTTTATGCTCAATGACTATGAGCCCAAACCGGCCGATCTGCCGCCGAATCCGCCCGACAAGAAAGTGGATCCTGGCACCAGCGCGGATGGTATGACCAACCGCACCCGCATCGAGACAGGAACCGGTCGGGGCGGCCGCGAGTTGACCTTCAGCGATGTTTTCGATCCCCAAGGCAAGCAGTACCATGTCGGCGGGCAGAAGGTCAAAGACCTGACCAGCGGTGAGGATCTGACCAGCAAATTCACTTTCAACACCGCCGATGGGAGCCGACCGCCCGGCAATAGGGCCACAGCCACCTGGAAGGGCGGGGCTCTGCCCGAGGAGCATCAATGGGCATGGCAGCTGGACGTGACCGTCGAGCAGCCGGACATTGGGGTCATGTTGGACTGTGGAAAAGTGCATTGGAAGGGCAGCGTCCGTCAGGTTGACCAGTCGACCCCTGAGCGCCGCACTCCCACATGGAAGCCCAGTCCCGACAAATCCTGGATTCTGCGCGATCCCGCCACCGGGCTCTGGAAAGCAGTCGTCGACCCTCAATGGACCAACAAAACTGGTGGCGACGGACGTGCCTTTCTGGACGGCGACAGAGTGGGATCGGTGGTCAACGCCACTGTTGAAGCCCATCTGATTGAGGCTCCTAAGGTTTTTGCCCTGACTGACGACTGGAGCGCTGCCGACTATCTGGTTGATCCAGATGGCGCTCGGGCTATTCGCGTTTTCGAGGCCAAGGCCAAGGCGGATGCAGATGGGCGCTACCGCCGAAGCAGCATCGAGGACATTGTGGACAAGGGCAGGGATGTGACCGACCGTTTCGAGATCAGCGTGACCGGCACTCGGGCGCGGGCACAGGCCAAAAGCGGATGGCTGAAGGGTCTCAAGGGGATGGAGGATCCTAGGCAGGTCACCATGCTGGTTCCCTTTACGGTTCGCTTTGCCAATGGCGGCGGTGCAGCCAAGGTTCGCAAGGACCTGGGCGGAACACCTGACCAGGAACTGACCTTTTGCAAGGCCCCGAACGGCCATGGCAGCCAGGGCGCGGTACTGACCAACTCGGGTTCCCAGACTGTCAACACCCAGAGCGTACAGACCAACAAGCCGGGCATCTGTGGATACCTGCCTCCGGTGCGCAAGGATGTCATCTCGGAGGCAGGCCAAGGCGGGGAGCAGGCCAGTGTTGACGGCAAGGTGGTCTTTCCTGGCCAGCGGTTGGAGTATCAGTTGGATACCCAGCCCAGCCTGCCTGACAATCTGGCCTATCCTGTCAAATCAGTCATCCTGACGGATGTCTACGACCGCTGGTTTTTGCCCGACAAGCAGACCCTTGAAGTCACTGACCTGCAGGGCGGCGATGTCATCGCCAAGACCGGATACGCCACAAAGTGGAAGGACAAGGATCACAGCCTGCAGGTGACCATCACCGACCCCGCCCGGATCAGCCAGTGGCGCGCCGGGGGCAACCCCAGAATCCGCCTGCGCTTCGAGGGCAGGGTTGATCCCAAGGCCCCAACGGATCATCGTGTAGACAATCAGTGGGTGCTGACGCTGAACAACTCGCTGACCCCTTCTAATCAAGTGAGCAATCCGCCAGCCGACTTTCATCCCTCAAAGAGCGATGTCAGCGCGCATAATCCAGGAGTCAGTATCGACGGCAAGGTGCTTTTTGTGGGCGACCGAGGGACCTACCGGATCAGTCTGGACGCCCGTCGCAAAGACACCGCCTATCCTGTCTGGCGGCTGGGTATGACGGATGCCTACGACGCTCACTACTTAGATATCAATTCCAAACATATCGAGGTTTTGGGCTCCGACGGCCGCGATTACACCAAGGCTTTCAATATCCAGGTAAAAAACGGTGTAGTCCTGGTCTTTGCCAAAACCGTGGATACCTATGTTCCGGCCACGGGTGTCACCCTCAAAGGGGATCCCCAGCCTACCGATCTGGCTGCCTATGCTGCTGCTCGTGGTCATAATCCCCTCAGAGAGCCGGCTATTGACCAAGGGCTGCTGGGGCGCACCTACGATGTGGTTCTGCCTTACACGGTCATCCGCGCAGAATCAGGTCACGTAGTACGTAACCAAGCGACCCAGATCGTCAACGACCTGCATAAAGCGACCAACGTGGTCGCTAATCCGGTCAAGCTGCTCAATCCCGCCAAGGATGTGGTGGTCGCCGTGGGCGGGAAAAGCGCACATGGCGGCAGCATCTACCGTGATCGGCTCTTCCTCTATCGCCTGGACTCAAGTCTGCTGCCTGCCGGACGGGCCTACCCGCAGGTGAAAACCTGGCGGATTGAGGATCGGCTGGATCCCACAGTTGATCGGTTCACTGGCCATTGGGCCGTCTACGCTACCCAGGATCTCTACGAGAACGGGCACATCCTGATTCATCATGGACAGATTATGGCTGGTTCGGACATGTCTGCAGACATTCATGGCGGCCCCTTGTTTACGATGACGGCAGACCCGGCAGGTCTGGTCAAAGTGGAGGCCACGCCGAGATATCTGGCCCTAGTCAGCGCTTCAGGCGACCGCCCGGTCGGCTGGAGGGCCTATCTGCAATGCAGGCGGCTGAAGAACGTGGAACGTCATGAGAACCGATTCACCGAGTTCTATCAGGACAAGACCCTGGTCTCCAACACAGTCTGGACTAGAACGCCCGATATGACCCCGGCTCTGCATATCGAGAAATTTGATCAGGCAGGCGGCATGCCCAAGGGTGATCGGGATCAGCCAGAGCAGGCTCTCCGGACTCATGAAGATGTCGCTATTGTCTTTCGAATCACCAATGATTCCCCTCGCGATCCCAGCGATGGGACCGGAGCCATCTTCCCCGCCCGGCAACTCCATTTGGAGGATCAGACGGTCGTCGGTCAGGGGCGGGTGACCGGGATCCGCTATCCCGACAACTGGTCGACCCTGATGCTCCGGCCTGGCCAGTCTGTAGACGTGCATGCCACAGTGACAGGCATATCAGGTAGGCACACCGACAGAGCCCGGGTGACAGGCAGTCCGCTGGTGCCCTGTCCGGTGGAGGATCAGGCCTCCCTGCCTCAACTGGAAAATGGTCAAAAAGCCACCGGGAGGGCGGATTCTCGCGGAGCGGTGGTTGATGGTCGTCTGCTCTGCGCCGATCAAGCTGTTGAATCCAACAGTGATGACTGGAACGCTCTGAAAGACGCACTGCCTAAGACCGGAGCCGCGGTGGTGCTTCCATTAGCGCTCGCCACTGCAGCGGTCATGACCGGGTTTGTCATATTCCGCTTGGTCAGACAGATGTCCGCCAAAAACCGCGAGAGGCAGTGATCCTGGAACAGGTACACAGTCAGGTGTGCGCATTTTGGTCTGTCGATTGATGTAACAAGGCCAGTCTTAGATTCAAGGGCGTTCTCGGCCAGCTGCAGGGCAGTCGAGCTGTGCGATGCGCATACCGGCCTGTTCCGGTTCCAAAGTAAGAGCTTGTTGACAAAAAACTTCTGGGTATCCGCAGCCGTTGGAAGCGTTGAATACGCCGGCTGATTCTGAAGATGCTGAGGCCTCGGATGTTTCGACTGTTCCGAGAGTCGTCGAAGATTCGGATCATTCAGCAGCAAGTGATTAGGTCTAACCTACCTGCGCTCCTGACTATGGATACCAAGCCATAAGGAAGTGTGCTAATTCTCCTCCGATTTCAGTGGCACCACAGCCTGGGGTGGATTGCTGTCAATGGCTCCCACGGTCTCATGCGGCAGGTAGGGCTCCTCCTTGGAGAAGCCCTCCTCAGGTGTGAGCTCCAAATCTAGCGCAGCCGCCGCATCGTCAAGGTGCTGGGCCTTCGTGGCGCCAATGATCGGTGAAGCGACGCCTTGGCCCACTGCCAGGCTATGGTTACCTGGGTCGTAGGAACGTTACGCCGCTTTGCAACTTTCTGCACGCGGTCAATGATGGACAGATCGTTGTCTTCGGCCCGTTCATACTTGCCGCGCGAGACCTTATCAGTCGCGCTGCGCAGGGTGTCGGCGGATCCAGGTGGGCCGTGTCAGATGGTCGGCGGCCAGAGGACTGTAGGGCATGAGTGAGACGTCCGTCTTCTTGCAGAGGGGAATCAAGTCCTTCTCGTCCTCTCGGTGGAGCTAATGGTTCTCCAAGGCGCTTAAAGGGTTCCAACCGTTGTCCTGGGAGACTTTCTGCATGTCCTGAAACTGGTTGCGTACATGACCGAGGCTCCCAGCGCTCGCACCTTACCTGCTTTGACAAGCTCGTTCAGTGCTTCCATGGTCTCCTCGATTGGCGTTCCATAGTCGAACCTGTGGATGATGTAGAGGTCCAGGTAGTCGGTGGCCAGTCGCCTGAGCATCCCATCGATCTCGCGATGGATGGCCTTGGATGAAAGGTCGCCCTTCGTGACGTAGACCGCGCAGGCCATGACCGCCCGGTCGCGGCTTGCATGCTTTCTAAGTGCCTTTCCCAGGTACGCTTCGCTGGTCCCGGCCGAGTAGCCGTTGGCTGTATCAAAGAAGATGATGTCTAGATCCAGTGCGTGCGCAATGACCGCGTCAGTCCCTTCCTCATCCAGTGCCCAATCGTGCATTGTGCCTTGGTTTGCCGAAGCTCATGCACCCCGCGCAGATCTTCGATATGTCGATGCCCGTTTCGCCCAGTTGCGTCTATTGCATTTGAGTCCCCTCGGCCTTCCTCGGCGCAGATGCAATCACGCTAGCCAGTTCAAGTCGGTGGAAGTCTACTTACGAGATAATCGCAGCGGTTAGGACTCTGAGCGAGTGGCTCTTGGGTTCGGATACGGGTTCACCGGTTTGAATTCATGTGGTTCTCGTCTCGGTCGACCCTGGAAATTCGAATTTGAATTCGAAGTTTACAGCTGATGGGTATAGAGGTTCGGCTATCTGCATGATCAGCCCGATGGTCGGATATGGTGGCCACGGCTGTGATAGATGTTGTGAATTTGCCACTGATACCAGGCGTGTGTTAATGCAGTTGCGCATCAGCGGCAAATCCAGGCAAAGCTCGAATAGTATAGAGTAATAGGATTACAAATACCATTGTAGAAAAATCATAACAAACCTGTCTCTATAGATGGCTTAGCAAGCCAGGCCAACGACTGTATACACCACTATTTCAAGGAAGAGTTTATAGGTGCCATCCAGCGTGGAAGCGGAGTTGGGGCTGCCCGTATTGGACCAGATAATTACTGGAGCTGTGAAAACAAAACCCAGAGTATTGTTCCATGTGTATGCTGTCTGAGGACGACACCGCCGAAAATGCCGACATTCCACCCCGCTCAATCAGAAACAGGATAGCAAGCACGAATCCATCTGCCAGTCCAGTGGCTGCTGATCCTTATTTTTTGCAAGCATTCGCTTGATAGAGCTTTGGCGTAACATGCGATGACCGATAATCGCGTCTTCCACCTATGGACTTCTTGTGATATCTGTGGAAATAGGACTGATCAAGCTACGTTATCGAGCCGGCTGATTTATCAGGATTCTCGCTTGTTTTCGCGTTTCGGTGAAGGCAAACTCATTAATGATTGAAGGTAAAGCAATCGAAATACGCCAGGAGACAAGACCTCCCTAATCCCCAGGATCGCGGTCTCGTCCGTATAAAACTTCAGGATTCCAATATCAAGCCTGTCGGTTTTTTGATTCAGTCAAGTTCATCGGTATTTTTGAGACATTGTAATGCCGTTTGTCTTAGTATGTGTTGCGCTCTAGTCGGCTGCCCGCGCCTGCTGGCTGATATCTTGCTGATATGAGTATGTCGCCGGCAACTGCGATGCGTGCGCTTATTCATATTTTTAGCAGTTGTCGGATGCAACATGCATGATCGATCGGTCACAAGACATGGTTGTTTGCCTCGCTCGCAACCGTGCTCTGGTTATGAAACCGATATCTGACGGCATAATCGTCAATGTGAGTTTGCGGGTTCAATGATTCGCTCCAATTGTTTGGCCGTTTGATAGTTGCCTGATCTCATTGAGGTGATAACACGATGGTTTTTGAATTCGGGGTCTTTCAAGTTTAGCTATGCCTCTGCCGATTATTCTTTGTCGAAATTCAATCGGTTGTTCGGGGGTGTTCGTTAATGATATCATTGTAAATGAATCAGAATATACCTTGATGAAGGGGGCTCATATGGCATATCAAGACGATATGGATTGCACTACTTTTTCGAATTTATTGAGCACTAAGGCGAGCGCTAAGGGATCGGGCAATCCCTATCCATATTCCGCCAAGTATGACAGAGAGGTACACAAATCGCGGAATACAGATGGGAAAACGCAGCAAGAGCTTATGGTGCCGTGGTTCGCCAAGCATACAACTAACAGTGCCAAAAGCTGCTATTATGACTTGGAAAATGCTGCATCCCTACTTTGGATTGCCGAGGCAGTTGGCATTTGCGAACTAACTGTTGCCAGAGCTTTTGAAGCTGCAAAGCAGGCAGGGGACTTTCGACGGGCCTGCGGCGCGATAAGGAATATTATTAAATGGTCGGATATTATTGAATCCCTAAACACTAAAACTGTTTAGCGTCAGGCAAACTGTCCATCTAGTTGTGTCTGCAGTCCCGTCAGCGGGTTTTGTGTATCAATGGAAGATACCAAATTTAACAAAGGCTCGGAATCTAAATGATTCCGAGCCTTACTGGTAGCGGGGTCAGGATTTGAACCTGAGACCTCTGGGTTATGAGCCCAGCGAGCTACCGAACTGCTCCACCCCGCGTCGGCTGTTCAACACAGCAGTTATCTATACTACGGATTCCATCACAGTTGTCAAGTCCGTGTGTGGGCAGGCTTTACTTGGGAGATAATGGAGCCATGCCTATCACCATCCCCACCGGATTGCCGGCCAGATCCATCCTGGATTCTGAGCGCATCTTCGCCCTGGAAAGCCACGAGGCGGAGCGCCAGGAGATGCGTCCGCTCAAGCTGGTCATCCTCAACCTGATGCCCACCAAGGTGGAGACCGAGACCCAGTTGCTGCGGCTGATCTCCAAGTCGCCGCTTCAGGTGGAGATCGACTTCATGAAGACTTCCACCCATCAGGCCGTGCACACCAGCATGGATCACTTGGTCAAGTTTTACGAAAATCTGGACTCATTCCAGGACAACTGTTATGACGGTCTGGTCGTAACGGGCGCCCCAGTGGAGCAGATGGACTTCGAGCAAGTCGACTACTGGGAGGAGCTGACCCGCATTCTGGACTGGGCGTCTACCCACGTCTTCTCCACTATGTATCTGTGCTGGGGGGCCATGGCCGGGCTCTACTACCGCCACGGCATCGCCAAGCGCAACCTGGATCGCAAGGTCTTCGGGGTCTTCCCCCAGTACCTGCAGGACGAGTACTGCTTCATCACCAATGGCTTCGACGAGATCGCCCTGCAGCCCCACTCCCGCTGGGCCGGGATGGACGAGGACCAAGTGCGGGCCTGTCCTGATCTGCAGGTGCTGACCTGGGGCCCACAGTCCGGTCCCGGACTTATCAGCACCCAGGATTTCTCAGAGATCTTCGTGCTGGGCCACTGGGAGTACGACCGTGACACCCTGGCCCACGAGTACCAGCGCGACATGGCCAAGGGCCTGGACCAGGTGCCTTTCCCGGTCAACTACTATCCTCACGACGATCCGACTTTGGAGCCGGTCTTCTCCTGGCGGGCCCATGCCAACCTGCTTTGGCGCAACTGGCTGAACTGGGTCTACGAGACCACCCCCTACGACCTGAATCAGGTGCCGACTCTGCGGGCGGCTGGCCGGCTGGGCACCGACCGATCCATCAGACACGCTCCCGGATGCCCGCGCGCTGACGGATATCGGCCTTTAGCCGGCGACGGGTATGGGCTTATTCCGGGCGCTGTCAAGCGTTGATGACGATTGCATAACATTCGTCATCAACCTGTCCACGCCGCGGTTCGGATTCGACTTGCGGCCCCTATCTGTGACACACTGGATGAATCTATGGTTACCGTGGCTCTTGGTGTGGGCTACACTACCCATACGGTGCAGCCATGAGTCGCATGCGCGCTATAGTGTTCACTGTGTCGTTCAGGAGGCGATAGATGCTAGAGGCAATGGGAAGTGAAGCTTTCAGTCTGGCCATGGCCAAGCCAAGCGAGCTACCCACCATCGAAGATTTCCTGCCTCCTGAGATTCTTTTCCAGGGAACGCCCTTCGCCATGAACCGGATCATCCTGATCAGGTTCGTAGCCATGGTCATCATCCTTCTGGTGCTGGGAATCACTGCTGCAAGGGCCAAGCTGATCCCATCCCGCTGGCAGGGGGCCATCGAGTGGGTCATCGAGTTCATCCGCGACTCGGTCGTCTACGACACCCTGGGCGAGATTCGGGGCAAGCGCTACGTGCCCATGATCACGACCATCTTCCTGACCATCCTGGTCTTCAACCTCTGCGGCATCGTGCCTGGCATGAACATCGCGGCAACAGCGACCATCACCATGCCTTTGGTCTTCGCCATCTGGACTTTCTGCCAGTACATGGTGACGGGATTCCGTGAGCAGGGCGTCTGGGGCTACTTCAAGTCTGAGCTCTTCCCGGCTGGAGTGCCTTGGCCTCTCTACATCATTCTGACGCCCATCCAGCTTCTGGAGATGGTCATCGTCAAGCCGGCCTCCCTGACCATTCGACTCTTTGCCAACATGATCGCCGGCCATCTGCTGGTTGCGGTCAGCCTGGCCTTCACCCAGTTCTACATCATCGAGGCCAGCAACAAGCTTTTGGCCTTCGCTGGTGTGGGCTGGTTCGTCCTGGGCTTCGCCCTGACGGCCTTTGAAATCTTCGTGGCGGCCCTTCAGGCCTACATCTTCGCCATCCTGACTACGGTCTACATCTCCATGAGTTACCCTGAAGAAGGTT